>JACQTR010000081.1 GCA_016210705.1 Chloroflexota bacterium
ACACGGTGCGGCCCCATCAAGCCTTGGGCTACCTAACGCCTTTGCAGTTTCTGCAACGGTTCTATCCCACATGAAAGGAGCAAAAAGTGTACGGGATCTACTGGACGAGTACACTTGATGGGAAAACAACCGAGGTTGTGATATAATTAAGCCACGCGAAAACTAACCCTTTTTAGTTATTTTTAGGATACCGCAAACGATAATTGAGCGCTAACCGCGAAAAGCTAACGGTAACCTTTCAACCAGATCAAATTAGCGTCAAGGTGCCCCCCGGCACCTTGTTGGTGGATGCGGCTGCCGAAGGCGGGGTGTTTATCGATGTCCCCTGTGGTGGACAGGGCCGCTGCGGACGGTGTCTGGTCAAGATAGACCGAGGTGAAGTAAGCCATCGGGAAAGTCCATATTTAACCCAGCAGCAACAGGCAGAGGGTTGGGCTCTTTCTTGCGTAGCTCGGGTGGCGAGCGATCTGGTGGTTTCGGTTCCACCTAAGCGAGAGAGACTGGCTGTAGAAACAGCGGCCAGCCGTGGTGCTCTCCGTATTCGATCCGATTGGCCCCGCTATCCCGCGGTACGCCGCCTACATTTGGAGATGTCCCCCCCCTCTCTGGAGGATAACGCCTCTGATATGGAGCGGTTAAGGGCAACTATAAGCCGCGAACTGGGCATTGATGAGTTGACCGTTGATCTCTCTCTCCTCAAAAATTTAGCTTCCATCTTGCGAGAAGGTGATTGGCGGGTTACTGCTACCGTGGATATGGGAGGGCCGGGTTCTGAGGGGCATCTTATTGATTTGCGTTCCGGCCAGATTTCAGGGCCCCTGTTGGCTGTGGCTGTGGATGTCGGTACTACAACGGTGGCGGTGTGTCTGGTGGACTTGAAGTCCGGCCGTCTCATCGATAGGATAACGGCTTTTAATCGCCAGATTTCTTGCGGCGAGGATGTGATCTCCCGAATTATCTACAGCCAGCGAGGGCAGGGCCTGGAACATCTCCAACGGCTGGTGGTAGAAACCATCAATGAGATCTTGGCGGAGCTGGGTCGAAAACACCATTTTGGCACCGAGGAGATCAGCGAGGTGGTGGCTGCGGGCAATACTACTATGACTCACCTCTTTTTGGGTCTGCCTGCACGTCATATTCGAGAGGAGCCCTATGTACCTACCGCCAACCTTTTCCCCCGAGTCACTGCTGGGGAACTAGGTCTGGCGGCCAACCCTCGAGCCTCTGTTTACTGTGTGCCTGGGGTGGCTGCCTATGTGGGAGGCGATATTACCGCTGGTGTCTTGAGTTCGGGGCTCTACAAGACCGATAAGCTCACTCTTTTCCTTGATGTGGGCACTAATGGCGAGATCGTTTTAGGCAATAGAGAGTGGATGACTACTTGCGCCTGCAGTGCTGGGCCTGCTTTTGAGGGAGCGGGCGTCCGCTGCGGAATGAGGGCGGAAAAAGGGGCTATTGAGGATGTCCGGATCCATTCTCAGACCCTGGAACCTACCGTACAAGTCATCGGCGGAGGAAAGCCCCTAGGTATTTGTGGCTCCGGGATGATCTCCGCTCTGGCTGAGATGCTTATAACGGACATCATTGATAAGGGAGGGCGCTTCAATACGCGTCTTATCGAGGAAGGGGCACGGGTGCGTTTAGGCGATCACGGCCCTGAGTATGTGGTAGCTTGGGCCTCAGAATCGGCAGCGGGAAGGGATATCGTCCTTACGGAGGTGGATATTAATAACCTTATCCGCACTAAAGGGGCCATCTACGCTGGCATCGCCGTTATGGCTCGCCAGGTGGGGGTGGACCTTTCTGAAGTGGAGCAGGTGCTTATTGGAGGCGCCTTCGGCCAACATATCAATGTGGAGGAGGCAATTCAGGTCGGGTTGCTCCCCGATCTACCTTGGGATCGATTTCAGTTTTTGGGTAACACCTCGGTTTGGGGAGCCTACAACGTCCTTCTTTCCAAGCAAGCTCGGGCTAAGGCCGAAGAGGTGGCTAGAGGCATGACCTATTTAGAGCTTATCGCCGATAATACCTTTATGGACGAGTTTACTTCGGCACTTTTTTTGCCCCATACCAATGTTGACCGCTTTCCTTCAGTGAAGGTTCTATTAGCTAAATGAATTTTCGCAGTTTAGTAGGCCGGTTGCCCATAAGGAGCAACGAGCTAACCTCGGGATTAAACGAAGTTAAACTGATAGGAGGTAAGAATGATCGTCATCGGAGAGTGTATCCACGTCATCTCCAGCAAGGTCAAGGATGCAATTGAGCATAGGGATACCAAATTTATTCAAGAACTGGCTCAACGCCAGGTTGCGGCGGGAGCCAATGTCCTTGACCTAAACATCGGTCCTCAGAAGCGTAGGGGACCTGAAGTCATGGAGTGGATGGTGGATGCTATCCAAGATGTCTGCGATGTCACCCTTTCATTGGATACTACCAATGTGGCCGCTATTGAGGCAGGCTTGGAACGTTGCCGCCAAAAGCCTTTTGTCAATAGCACCGATGCCACCCCAGAACGGCTTTCGGCGATGATGCCCTTGGCGGCAAAATACAACGCTAACCTCATTGCGTTAACTTTGGCAGCCCAGGGTTTACCTTCTACTGCCGATGCCCGTATCGAACTGGCAGTGGAGCACATCTTACCCGCCGCCGCTCAATACGAGATACCTATGGAAAACCTCTACTTTGATCCCCTTGTGATGACCGTTAACGGTATGCAAGACCAAGCTCTTCAGACCATCAACGCTATGCGTTTCTTTAAGCAGATGAGCGACCCCCCGCCTATGACTACCTGCGGTCTCTCCAACATCTCTAATGGTGCTCCGCCCGAGGTGAGACCCCTCATAAACCGCGTGTTTTTGGTTATGATGATGGCCGCTGGAATGGATTCCGCTATCCTCGACCCTTTGGACGAGGAGATGATGAACACTATCCGCACCGTTGAGACTCGTCAATGCCCCGATGCCAAGGCTAAACTCTATCTGGCTCTTTATGATGCTTATGCCGCAAGCGAGGAGTTGGATACCAGTTGGGTGGACATAGCCGATCCCCAGCTGCGAGACATCATCAAAACCATAGCCATTTTAGAGAACAAAACTATTTACGCCCATTCTTATCTGAGGGTGTAGGGAACTAACGGCGACCGAACTCTCTCTCCAGTTGAGCCGAGCTGAGATGGATCATGGTGGGTCGGCCGTGGGGGCAGGTATTGGGGGCGGCAGTGGCCTCCAATTGGCGAATCAGCTCTCTCATCTCATCTAGGCTGAGGACTTGGCCGGCCTTTACAGCACCTTGGCAGGCTAGGGAGATGGCTAGCTTTTTCTCGCCAGCGGGGTCTATCTCTTCAGCTAGGGAATCCAAGAGGGTTAGGAATTCCTCTTTGGGGTTTTTCTTTGACATCAATGCCGGCAAGGCGCGCATCAAATAGGTGCTCTGGCCGAAGGGCTCTAGGTCGAACCCATAACCAGCCAGAACCTGTCCCTTTGCCTTAATGACCTCGGCTTGGCTGGGAGTAACCTCCACCACTAGGGGCTCCAGGAGTCCCTGAACTTCCACGCTGTGTCCTGCTTTTTGGGCTTGTAGCTTGTCAAAGAGGACCCGTTCGTGAGCGGTGTGTTGATCGATGAGGTACATGCCATCTGGCCCCTCGGCGATGATGAAGGTGTTGCTCAATTGGCCCAATACCCTTAATAGAGGCAGCGAGGGAGCAACTAAAGGAGCAGCAACGGACGGGGCTGTCCCTTTGCTATCCTCTCTAGTTATTACTGCGGACGGCGTTGGGGAGGGGCTCAAACCTAGCGCCGTAGTAAATGATGCCCTAAGGGTAGGCATGGGCGCTAACTCTATCAAGTTGGCTCGCACTGCCCTTTGTACCGCCTCAAAAACGCCTCTCTCCTGGCGGAAGCGCACCTCGCGCTTGGCAGGATGAACATTGACGTCCACCTCTCGAGGGGGAAGAAGAATGCGGAGGATGGCCATGGGGTGCCTGCCTGTCATAAGCAGACCTTGATAGGCCTCCTCCACGGCGTAGGTAAGTAGGGGGCTCTGTACCCAGCGCTGATTGACAAAGAAACTAAGGTGGCGGCGGTGGGCACGGCTGATCGACGGGGGACTAATGAAACCCTCCACCTGGGCTATTCCCCCTTCAGACCCGCTGCCTTTAACCTCCAACATGACCTGTCCCGTCTCTACTCCATAAACGGCTATGAGGGCGTCTCGCCAGGAGCCGCTGCCAGGAGTGCGAAGAAGGGTGCGTCCGTCCATGGTTAGAGTGAACCTCACCCTAGGAAAGGCCAAAGCGTACTGGCTGACTAGGTGGCCGAGGTGCCCGTTTTCGGTGGCGGGCGCCTTGAGAAACTTGAGGCGAGCGGGAAGGTTGCGGAAGAGGTGGCGCACGGTGACGGTGGTCCCTTGAGGGCAGCCGTGCTGGCCTTTGGCCGCTATTCGGCCTTCCTTTAGGTGGAGATGGGTACCTACTGTCTCCCCTGGAGCGCGAGTAAGGAGGTTGACCTCGGCTACGGCGGCGATACTAGGCAGGGCTTCGCCGCGAAAGCCCAGAGTAGCGATAGTATCTAAATCGGCCAGGGCGTTTATCTTACTGGTAGCATGGTGGGCAAAGGCCAACTCCACCTCGGCGGCGGGTATACCCATGCCGTCGTCGCTGACCCTTAAGAGGCTGGTTCCGCCGCCCTCATTCTCGATGGTGATGTGTCGAGCCCCGGCGTCCAGGGAGTTTTCTATCAGCTCCTTGACCACCGAGGCTGGGCGCTCCACTACCTCGCCGGCGGCAATCTTAGCCGCCACCTCCGAGGATAAGATACGGATGGTCATGGTTATTTTGGCCCATTGTAGCACACCCCTGCTAAGGAGAAAACGACCTTGTCCGGTAGTGGTGGCTCTTGTATAATGGAGACCGCATTGATTAAGCGGGTTCGTTTACTAATCCCTTTGGTTCTAGTTTTCATCCTTATGGTTACCGCCGGGTCGGCGGTCACGTCTGAGCCCGATAATACTCTGTCATCTATCTCACCTACCCCCACTCCCACATCTACCAGTGTTCCTCTCAGTCCATCTCTGCGGGTCGGAGAACTTCCTTCAGCTCAGGGCGATAGAGAGATATATGTTCCTGGGGAGTTGATCGTCAAATTTAAGGCGGGCATTCCCATTATTAAACGTGCCGAAGTAGCCGCTGAACATGGTGCTAAGGTGAAAAGGGATCTTTTGCTTCCTGATTTCGCTGTGGTGAGCTTTCCACTGGAGAGAGACGTAGGCCAAATGGCGACGGCGCTCCTTAGCAATCCCAATATCGAACTGGCGGAGCCCAATTTCTATGCTTACGCTGATTTTACTCCCAACGATCCTCTTTATTCCTATCAATGGCACTTCCCTATGATTCAAATGCCCTCAGCCTGGGATGTGTCCACGGGAGCTGGGGTAACGGTGGCGGTGATTGATACCGGGGTGGCTTACGAGACTTTTGGTGGATTCGTACAGGCACCGGACCTAGCAGGTACAACTTTTGTCCCCGGGTGGGACTTCGTCGATAATGATTCCCATCCCAACGACGACAACATGCATGGCACTCACGTGACGGGCACTATCGCTCAAAGTACAAATAATGGCATTAGCGTGGCTGGGGTAGCCTATAACGCGAAGATAATGCCTGTTAAAGTATTGGATGCCAGTGGGTATGGGACTTACGCTGGGATTATAGACGGGATCTATTGGTCCACCAACAATGGAGCCCGGGTGATAAATATGAGTTTAGCGGGCAGCGCACCTAGTTCCGCCCTCGAGACAGCCGTGAACTACGCTTATGGCAATGGAGTAGTGGTGGTGGCCGCCGCTGGCAACTCAGGTTCGTCTCCCACGCAATATCAGGTGCAGTATCCAGCAGCCTACCCCAACGTCATCGCGGTGGGGGCGGTACGCTATGACGAAACCCGCAGCTACTACTCCAGCTACGGCTCGGCCTTGGATATTATGGCCCCCGGCGGTGATGTTACGGTTGACCAGAACGGGGATGGTTACCCTGACGGCGTATTGCAACAGACCTTCTGCGGTGTGCCAACCTGCAACCCTCCTGAATACGGCAACTTCGACTACTACTACTACTACTACTACTTTTTACAGGGCACCTCTATGGCGACACCTCATGTCTCGGGAGTGGCGGCACTACTGTTGGCTGTCGACCCTACTTTGACGCCAGCCCAGGTTCGGCAGGCGATCCAGTCCACGGCCAAGGACAAGGGAGCCCCTGGGTGGGACCAATATTATGGCTGGGGACTGGTTCAGGCCTATAATGCGTTGGCCTATGGGTCGGTGCTTCAGGTGAGCCCCACCAGCCTTGGCTTCATGGCTGACTCCACTACCGTCCCACCCCCACAAACCATCTCCATCAGCAACGCCGGAGACGGAGTTATACAGTGGACTGCCTCGGAGGGTGCCAATTGGCTCTCTATCAACGGTTCCAACTCAGCTTCGGGCACGGCACCATCCACTTTAGTGGTATCTGTAGATAAAAATCAGGTTGCACCAGGCAGTACCTACACAGCGACCATCACAATTGCCGGCACATCACCCTTCACCCAGAATTCGCCCCAGTTGATTCAAGTGACCTTGGTATACGCCAGCGGCCAGCTACAAAAGATATTTATACCGAGTTTGGATAGGGTTCCCTAGGTTTTAGAGACCCCTTTCCTCTTGGGCCTTTTTCTGCAGTTCGTAGAGCTTGGTGATGGCCTCCAGAGGGGTCATGGCCGAGACGTCTAGCTGGCCCAGCTCCTCCAGCCACTGAGGTCTAGTGCCAAATAACGATAACTGATGAGGTCGCTCTCGCCGCCGTTGGGGGACTGGTGTATCTTGTCGGTGGTCTCCCTCTAAGTCTTGCAAGACCTCCTGCGCTCGTTGTACCACGGAGCGGGGAAGGCCGGCCAGTTGGGCCACATGGATGCCGTAGCTTTTGTCGGCGCCCCCGGGGACGATCTGGCGCAGAAAGACCACTTTGCCTCCCTCTTCGGCCACGGCGAAATTGTAGTTCTTGACGCGGGGCAAAACTTGGCTCATATCCACCAACTCGTGGTAGTGGGTGGCGAAGAGGGTCTTGGCCCCCAATTGGGGATGGTTGTGGACGTATTCGGCCACGGCCCGGGCGATGGAGATGCCGTCGTAGGTGCTGGTGCCTCGCCCGATCTCGTCCAGGACTATAAGGGACTTGGCGGTGGCGTTGTTGAGAATGTTGGCCGTTTCCACCATCTCCACCATGAAGGTGGATTGCCCGGCGGCCAAATCGTCTTGGGCCCCCACTCGAGTGAAGATGCGGTCCACCAGGCCGAAGCGGGCCGAACGGGCGGGAACAAAGCTGCCTATTAGCGCCAAAAGGACGACAAGGGCCACCTGGCGCAGGTAGGTGGATTTACCCGACATGTTGGGCCCGGTGAGGACGATGATCTGAGCATCCTGGTTGGAGAGGAAGGTATCGTTGGGGACGAACCTTTGCTCCATAAGGGCTTGTTCCACCACCGGATGTCGCCCTCCCTCGATGACAATGGCGCCGTCGTTGGTAAGCTGGGGCCGAACGTAATCATAGCGCATTGCCACCTCGGCCAGAGCGGCGAAGACATCGATTTGGGCAAGGGCCCCGGCCACGGCCAAAACCTGGTCGGCGGCGGCCGCTACCTGGTGGCATACCTGGCGGAAGAGCTCTCCCTCCAGCTCCATCATCCGCTCTCGGGCGTTGAGGATGAGGGACTCATATTCCTTAAGCTGCGGAGTGAAAAAGCGCTCTGCACCCACTAATGTCTGCTTACGGATATAATCGCTGGGCACCTGGGCAAGATGGGGCTTGCTCACCTCTATGTAGTAGCCAAAAACCTTGTTGTAGCCCACTTTGAGGGACTTGATCTCCGTCCGCTCCCGCTCCTGGCGCTCTAAGTTGGCCAGGTAGTGGCGGGCCTCCTTGACCGATGCCCGCAGTTGGTCTAATTCTGGGGAGAAGCCGCTTTTGATGGCGTCGCCCTCGGCCAGGGAGCTAGGGGGGTTCTCGGCGATGGCGGCGGCGATTAGGGCCACTAGGTCGGGACAGGGATGGATTTGATTCACGAGCCAGGCCAAGGCCGAGGCATTTTCCCCAGACAATTGCTCTTTTAGCTGTGGCACCAACTCGAGGCTGTGGCGCAGGGCGACCAGCTCCTTGGGGCCGGCCAGGCCCAGGCGCACCCGATTGATCAAGCGCTCCAGGTCGGCTATTTGGGGAAGAAGCCCCATGACCTGGGCGCGCTCTAAGGTATGAGTGCAGAACCAGTCCACCGCCTCCTGGCGAAGGTTTAGTACGGCGATATCCAGTAGGGGTTGTCCCAGCCATCGCTTGAGGAGGCGACCGCCCATGGCGGTTTTGGCGAGGTCGATGACGGATAACAGAGAGCCGCTCACTGTGCTCTGGCGGGCGCTTTGAAAAAGCTCCAGGTTGCGGCGGGTTTGGGCGTCCAGGGCCATAAAGGACTGGGTGGAGTAGGTGGCCAGGCGGGTAATCTGCTCCAAAGAGCCCTTTTGGGTCTCCCCCAGATAATGTAGAATGGCCCCGGCCGCTCTTATGGCCTGAGGCAGGTGGGCGCAGCCATAGCCCTCGAGGGAAGCAGCGCCGAAGTGATTTAGGAGCGTCTGCTGAGCCGTCTCCTGCTCGAAGTTTTCTTCGTCTAAGGGGGTTATCGAAGTCGCATTCCAAGTTTCGGGGAGCTCGGCGCTGCGGCCGACCAAGACCTCGGTGGGGTGCAAACGCTCCAGCTCCGTGGCTACATCCTTTGTCAGGAGCTGGGTGGTGGCGAACTCGCTGGTGGTTATGTCCGCGTAAGCTATCCCCGCCTCCTCCCCCTCGATGGCCAGGGCTGCCAGATAATTATTCGCCTTTCCCTCCAAAAGCTGGGGCTCTACCACCGTCCCCGGCGTCACCACCCGGATAACGTCCCGCTCCACCAACCCCTTGCTGGCCTTGAGGTCGGTGAGCTGCTCGCAGATGGCTACTTTGTAGCCCTTGTTGATGAGCTTGCTCAAATAGTGATCCAGGGCGTGGTGGGGAATTCCGGCCAGGGGCACTCGGATACCCTTGCCCAAGGGCTTGGAGGTGAGGGTGATCTCCAGCTCCCGGGAGGCGACCTTGGCGTCCTCGTCGAAGGTCTCGTAGAAGTCCCCCATGCGGAAGAAGAGGATGGCCTGGGGATAGCGCTGCTTGATGCGCAGGTACTGGCGACGGATGGGGGTTTGGCCACTCATGGCCTTATTTTAATGGAATTAGGGCTTGGGGGGAAGATCAATCGGGTGGTGGGTCAGTGTGAACGAGGGTAATTTATCAGGCCAACGATTTCCTCTAACGACCAGACATGTTCAGTGACGGCAGTGGCCATAGCGGGCGTCTTTCCATGCGTCTTGTGGATACGGGCAAAATCATAGTGCATTGGGGTTATTTGGGTGCTGACTTCCTAGGTATCCTACCAGGACGCCTTGTTTTCGGCATTAACTCGAAGGGCGGTGTGAACTGAGTCATTGACTCCACATATGCTCTCAGTTCTTTTTTGGGCCCATCGAAGGTAATAAGTTTGTGGTGTAACAGGAACGATATATCCCGCAAAATCGTGCGGACGCCGACATCCCGGTAGATGGGCGAAGCCTTGAGCGCAGCTAACCGTGTTGGTTCTTTCAAGTCCAGAATTGCAAATAGCAGTCTCCTACCCCGTAATGAAGACAAACCAACCTCTCGTTCTATATACTCCCGTGCGTAATCATTGAAAGTAATTGACCGAACACTCTCAAGCACTTCGCGGTGAACAATCTTCAACTCCTCAACAAGTCCTCTGAGCGCAAAGAGAACGAAAGGCGTCAAGTCTCCATCCGATTGAAAGCGCACATAGTCTAAATGTCGAATATAATCTTCCCTGTTCTTGTAGTAAAAGTTAGAGAGCGAATAGAAGCCTCTGGCGTTTATCATGCTTTTGTATAGGAGAAGACTTTCAACGGCCCGAGCAGTGCGACCATTACCGTCTCCGAATGGATGGATGCTGACTAGATAGAAGTGTGCAACCAACGCTTGTACAATAACATCCCATCCCGCTGGTTGCCCTTCATTGAACCACTGGATAAACTCCGACATAAGTTTGCGAACCAGATCGCCTCCCGCTGGCGGAATGTAGTCGCCCGCTGCTACCGGCCCATCCCTATATCTACCAGGGATATTGTTGGGGTAATTGATATTCTTCGTAAGCATCTCGTGGATTTGGCTCACCAAAGCTTCGTCTAGCGAAAAGTGCGGTTCTTTGTCAACAAACTCCGTAATGAAATACATAACATCTCTTGCATTGCGAGTTTCTTGCTCCTCACGCCCACGCTCCGGAGGAAGAACGGGCTTTTCAAGAGCAAGAATTTTCTCTACTTCCTCTTCCGTAAGCTCCGCACCTTCTATGCCAGTTGTGCCGCGTACTGCCCGCATGATGTTGAGAGCATCGAGACGTGCAGAGCGAGAAGGAGGTATCGGAATTTCACGGATCACCGAAGCAAGCGCGTGAGCCTCTGCAATAGCCCTCACTACCTCTTTGTTGCTATCTTGAAATCTAAGACCGAAATTCACAGACCAGGAAGGCATATTGGCTCCTTTATTTTTGTCATAAGCTTTGTCTCTTTTTTTGCGACATAAATTGCTAAATCTGCTTTAGTATTACGACAAATTATATCATAAGTCAATATTGTGTCATAGTGTTTGTCCAAAATAATTGGGAAAAGAGGTTACGAGTTTAGGAAATTCTTGGAGCTAATTGGACAGAATCACTTTTGAGTTTGTTTGTCCTACCGTGCCTCGGTTGCTTTTCTAGATAGGGGCGGTAGCTAAACTCTTTGGTTACAAGCCGCTTAAATAGGCGTCCATATCCACGGAGGCCCGTTTGGCGGCGCCCATGGCTTCGATGACGGTGGCGGCGCCGGTGACCACATCGCCCCCAGCCCAGACCCCTCGCTTATCGGTCCTGCCCGTGGCGGGGTCGGCCACCACTGTGCCGTGGCGGGTCACGGTGAGGCCCCTGGTGGTGGTGGGCACCAGGGGATTGGGGGTGGTGCCAATGGCCACTATGACAATGTCCACCTCCAGGGTGAACTCGCTGCCCGATTTGGGGACGGGGCGGCGGCGGCCGCTGGCGTCGGGCTCCCCCAGTTCCATCTCCAGGCACTCCATGGCGGCTACCCAGCCCTGGTCGTTGCCCAAGATCCGCGTGGGGTTGGTCAACAGCTTAAAAACAATACCTTCCTCGTGAGCGTGCTCCGCCTCCTCGTGCCGGGCGGGCATTTCGGCCTCGGATCGGCGATAGACGATGTAAACCACCTCGGCTCCCAGCCTCAAGGCGCAGCGGGCGGCGTCCATGGCCACGTTACCCCCGCCGATGACGGCCACCTTTTTCCCCCGCTTCAGGGGGGTGTCGTAATCGGGAAAGAGGTAGGCCCGCATCAGATTGGTGCGGGTGAGGAACTCATTGGCGGAATAGACGCCGTTGAGGTTCTCGCCGGGGATGCCCAGGAAGGAGGGCAGGCCAGCGCCGGTGCCCAGAAAGACAGCCTGATAGCTATCCTCCAGGAGTTCGTCTACGGTCATGGTCTTGCCCACCACGGCGTCCATCTCCATTTGAACCCCAAGGGATTGGATGTAGTCTACCTCGGCCTTGACGATGGCTTTGGGAAGACGGAACTCGGGGATGCCATAGACCAGCACCCCGCCCGGAACGTGGAGGGCCTCAAAGATGGTAATTTCGTGGCCCAATCGGGCTAAATCGGCGGCGGCGGTAAGCCCCGAAGGCCCGGCGCCAACCACGGCCACTTTTTTGCCGCTGGGCTTGGGCAGTACCACCTGAGGTCGGGCGATGGGGCCTTGGCCCAGTTCCCAGTCGGCCAGGTAACGCTCTAAACGGCCGATAGCGATGGGCGCGCCTCGTTTGCCCACTACACATTCCTGCTCGCACTGGCTCTCTTGGGGGCAGACACGACCGCATACGGCGGGCAGATTGTTCTTATTCTTAAGCACCCGTATAGCCTCGGCCATATCTTGCTGGTGTAAGGCTTTGATGAAACCGGGGATGTTTATGCCCACGGGACAGCCCATGACGCAGCGAGGCTTGGGGCATTGGATACAGCGCGTGGCCTCGGCCAGGGCTTGATCCAGGCTGTAGCCTAGGGCCACCTCTTCAAAATTCTTGCTCCTCAGGTCGGGGTCTTGGGTGGGCATGGGCACACGATTAAGGTCTAGGCCAGGCATTATCTCTTCCCCGCTTCCTGGAGGTCGCACAGGTGGGTTTGCCACAGCTCCTGGGATTGTTTTTCCTCGGTTTGATAAGTGCGTTGGCGGGCCAAAAGGAGGTCCCAATCTACCTGATGGCCATCGAAGTCGGGACCATCAACGCAAGCAAAGCGGGTGGCCCCTCCCACCGACACCCTGCAGCCTCCGCAAAGGCCAGTGCCATCGATCATGATGGGGTTGAGGCTGACCACGGTCTCGATGCCGTAGGGCTTGGAGGTTAGGGCGCAGAACTTCATCATAATGGCTGGCCCCACGGCGATGACCCTGTTTATTGGGTCTCCGCTATCCAATCGTTCCTTTAAAGGTTCGGTTACTACCCCTTTGCGGCCGTGGGAGCCGTCGTCGGTAGTGACGATAAGCTCATCGCTCACCGAACGCATTTCCTCTTCCCAGAAAAGAAGGTCTTTGGTTCTGGCCCCCATGATGGATATTACGCGGTTATTGGCCTCTTTAAGGGCACGGGCGATGGGGTATAGGGCGGCTACACCTACACCACCACCCATGCAGACGACCGTCCCGAAGTTATCGATGTGGCTGGGCAGGCCCAAGGGGCCGGCAAAGGTGACAATTTCATCGCCGGCGGCCAGGGTAGCCAGGTGACGGGTGGTCTTGCCCACCTCGAGAAAGACCACGGTGACTGTACCTTCCTCACGGTCATAGTCGGCAACGGTGAGGGGGATACGTTCCCCCCTCTCGTCGATGCGGAGGATAACAAATTGGCCCGCCTGGGCCTTTTGGGCCACTCGGGGAGCCTCTATCCGGAATAAATGGACGGCGGGAGCCAATTTCTCGCTGTAGGTTATCTTATACATGGTTCTTCTCGGCCATGGCCGCCTCCTTCACCTTCTCCACCCGCACCGCGCACACCTTGAGCTCGGCCATCTTGGCGATGGGATCCAAGGCGTTATTGGTGACGAAGTTGACGGCTGTATCCGGGAAGTGGAAGGTCATGAAGATCACTCCTGGTGGCGAAGCCTCGGTGAGGCGGGCTTTGGCCAAAGCCTTGCCCCGCCGAGAGATAACCCGTATTCTATCGCCGTCCGCAATGTCCAATTCGGCGGCATCTTTGGGGTTTAGCTCCGCCTGTTCCTCTCCGTAGAGAGCCCGGAGTCCGGCTGCCCTCCCCGTCATGTGGATAGAATGGAACTGGTGGATGTGGCGACCAGTGCTCAGAATCAAAGGATATTTGTCATCGGGCAACTCCGCCGGCGGTCGGTACTCCAGGGGCATGAATTTGCCTTTGCCTCTACTGAACTGGGTAGTATGTAGGGTGGGAGTGCCGGGATGATCGGGGGTATAGCAAGGCCATTGCAGGCTGCCCTGCTCTAAGCGATCGTAATTTACGCCGCCATATTGGGGCGTTAGTTGGGCTATTTCCTTCATGATCTCCGAGGGATGGCCGAAATCGAATCCTTTGGCTCCCATTCGCTTAGCGATTTGGCAGGTTATTAGCCAATCAGGCCGGGAGTCCCCTATGGGGTCGATGGCGCGGCGAACCCGCTGAACCCGCCGCTCGGTGCTGGTGAAGGTACCATCTTTCTCGGCAAAGCTGGTGGCCGGTAGAACTACGTCGGCTAGCCGAGCCGTTTCGGTGAGGAATATCTCTTGGGCCACCATAAACTCCAGTTTGTTGAGGGCCTTCTCCACATGGCTGGAATTGGGATCGGTCATGAGGGCATTTTCACCCATTATGTAGAGGGCCTTTATTTTGCCCTCCACGGCGGCATCGAAGATCTCAGTAAGGGTGGGTCCAGGCTTGTCTCCCAGGGTGCAACCCCAGGCGGCCGCGAACTTAGCCTGGGCAGCGGGGTCGGTCACCTTTTGATAGCCAGGGTAGTAGTCGGGCAAGGCGCCCATATCGCAGGAGCCCTGGACGTTGTTATGGCCGCGCAAGGGGTTGACCCCGGCTCCCACCTTGCCCACGTTGCCAGTGAGCATGGCCAGGTTGGCGAGGGCCATTACATTATCAGTGCCATGGGAATGCTGGGTAATGCCCATAGTGAAGAAGATCATGGCCGGGCCGCTGGTGGCGTAGAGGCGGGCTGCCTGGACGATTTGATCCTGGGGCACGCCGGTTATGGTCTCTACCTTATCCAGGGGGAAAGCCTCAAGAGATTGCTTGAAGTCCTCGAAGTTCTCACAACGCTCTGCTATGAAGGCTTGGTCGGCTAGTCCCTCCTCTAAAATGACCCGCATCATGCCCATGAGCAGGGCGACATCACTTCCAGAGCGAGGCCGGATCCAAATATCGGCCATGCGGCAGAGATCGATCTCCCTAGGGTTGATCACGATAAGCTTAGCTCCGCCAAAACGTATCGCCCGTTTCATCCAAAAGGAGGCGACGGGGTGGTTGGCTCCAGGGTTGGCACCGATGACCATGAGACAACTAGTCTTTTCCAGCTCATTGAAGGAGTTGGTCATGGCCCCGCTGCCAAAGGTGGCTAGCATGCCGGCCACGGTGGGCGAGTGGCAAAGGCGAGCTGAGTGGTCCACGTTGTTGGTCTCCATGACCGAGCGCACAAATTTTTGGAATAGGTAGTTCTCTTCGTTGGTGCATTTGGCCGAGGAGATACCGGCAAACTCATCCCCTTTGTATTTGGCCAACTGGCTGGACACCAGGTTAAGGGCCTCATCCCAACTGGCCTCTTCGAACTGGCCGTTGCGTTTGATGAGAGGCTTGTTCAGCCGGTCGGGGCTGTAGATAAAGTCCATGCCGAAGCGCCCTTTAGAGCAGGCTCGTCCTTTGTTGGCCGGGCCGTCGGGGTTGGGGAAGACCCGTATGATCTTGTCTTTCTTTATCTCTAGTTTTAGTGAACAACCCACCGCGCAATAGGGGCAGGTAGTGGTAACCTGGTCCTCTGAGGGGCCAAGCCATTGATTAGCTCGCTCTACCAAGGAGCCTGTAGGGCAAACATCGACGCAGGAGCCGCAGAATATGCAGCCTGATTCGGTGAGGGGCACGTTGAAGGCCGTGCCGACGAGGGCCTGGCTTCCCCTAAAAGTGAAATCGATGGCGTGGGCTCCCACCACCTCGTCACAGATGCGGACACAACGCCCGCAAAGAATGCAAAGGTTGTAGTTGCGGTCATATAAAGGGTCACCCCGTTCAATGGGCAAGTCTTTATATTGGAAAGGGAGGCGGATTTCGTTTATGCCCAGATAATCCACCACCGTTTGTAGTTCACAGCGGTAGTTTTTGGGACAGACGACACAACGCTCTGTCACCGCGGCATGGCGGAGACAGACGTCGAATGGGCCACAGCGCTGTCGGCGGTGGCAAGTGAGACAAGAGTTAGGATGCTCAGTTAGGAGGAGCTCCATCACACCTAGCCGCAGTTGGTTGAGCTGGGTGGTATTAGTTTTTACTACCATGCCATCGCTGGCTGGGGTAGTGCAGGAAGGGGGATAGCCCCGCATCTTCTCAATTTCTACAATGCACATGCGGCAGCCGCCAAAAGGCTTGAGGTCAGGGTGAGCGCACAAAGTGGGGATGTATATCTCACCTTTCTGTGCCGCTTCTAATACAGTGGTCCCCCGGTTTACGCTGATCTCTTGGTCGTCTATGGTTAGCGATATTTTATCCATTGCTCTACTCTATCTCCTAAGCCTTAACCTTCGCCCTGGCGGCGCGAACACGCTCGCGCTGATCCTCTGGTGAAAGGGCGAAGGGCTCGGTTGGGTAATCGGGCCAAACCGCCGAAAATTTGCTGACTGCGCCATAAGGGCATACATCGAGGCAGGTGCCACATTTTGAGCATTTTTCCTGATCGATGGTGTGAACCAAATTTTTGCCTCCACTTATGGCTTCTACGGGGCATTGTCGAAGGCAGATCATACAAGCGGCGCATTTGTCGGGCTGGATGTAATAACGTATGAGTTCCTTGCAAAGAAGGGACGGGCAGCGCTTCTCCATGATGTGAGCCTTATATTCTTCCTGAAAATAACGAATGGTGGTGCGCACGGGGTTGGGCGCCGTTTGTCCTAGGCCACAGAGAGAGCCTAAGTTGACCGTGTTAGCCAATTCAAGGAGTTTGTCCAGGTCCTCGGGCTTACCATGCCCGGTAGCGATCCTTTCTACCATTCCCAGCATCTGCCGTGTGCCTACCCGGCACGGGGTACACTTGCCACAAGACTCCTTCTGGGTGAAGTTGAGGAAGTAGCGACAAATATCTACTGGACAAGTGTCTTCATCCATGACTATCATGGCGCCAGAACCCATAATGGAGCCCAAGGCGGCCAGAGACTCATAATCTACGGGGGAATCCAGGGCGCTGGCTGGGATGCAACCGCCAGAGGGGCCTCCGGTTTGTACCGCTTTGAATGCCTTATCGCCGAGGATACCGCCGCCCACATCGTAGATGATCTCGCGTAAGCTGATACCCATGGGCACCTCAATAAGGCCAGTGTTATTTATCTTGCCGGCTAGGGCGAAGACCTTGGTTCCCTTGCTCTTCTCGGTGCCGTAACTGGCATACCAATCGCCGCCCTGGGCCAGGATTATGGAGACATTGGCCCAAGTTTCCACGTTATTGATGTTGGTAGGTTTCGCCCACAGCCCCGACTGGGCAGGGAAAGGAGGACGGGGACGGGGCATACCCCGTTTGCCCTCAACGCCGGCCATCAGCGCTGTCTCTTCGCCGCATACAAAGGCCCCAGCACCCTCCTTGATTTTGATATGAAGCTTCATATCCGTGCCTAAGATGTTGTCTCCCAGCAAGCCGTAATCTTCCATTTGTTCAATGGCATGATACAGACGTTTTAAAGCCAGGGGATATTCGGCACGACAATAGATGATGGCTTCGCTAGCGCCCATGGCGTAGGCACCAATGAGCATGCCCTCTAAAACGGCGTGAGGGTCACCCTCCAATACGGAGCGATCCATAAAGGCTCCGGGGTCGCCTTCGTCTGCGTTGCAAATTATATACTTCAGGGTGCCTGGCGAGTTGCGGCAGAACTGCCATTTAGTTCCGGTGGGGAAGCCAGCACCACCCCGCCCCCTCAACCCGGACTTCTGAACCTCCTCGATAACCGCTTCCGGAGTCATACTTAAAGCTTTGACGAATCCGCCATAGCCGCCGCGAGCAATATATTGGTCGATATCGTCAGGATCAATGTGGCCGCAATTGCGCAGGGCTATTCGCACCTGGCGCTTCAATACAGGCAACTCCCAGAACTTAGATATTCCCTCCACTTCGCCGTCCATGGTACCTAGAGCGAGATCGGGGCGAGGATTGTCATTTACCAGGTAGTCCTCAATAAGCTGCGCTACGTTGCTAGTGGTTATCCTGGCATAAGATATGCGTGGTCGTCCTGGCTTGATGATGTCCACCAGGGGTTCCAGGTAGCAGAGGCCAATGCAACCGACTTCAGTAACTAGGGCATTGATACCTAAACGTGCTAGGGTCGCTTTTATGGTATCAATAACTTCGAGGGCACCCGAAGAACGCCCGCAGGTAGCGGTGCCAACTAATATACGAGCTCTTTTGCCATTTTCCATGGCCTCCCATTTAGCCAGAGCCCGTTTTCTGATCTCCTCAAAAGTTTCGGTGTAGCTCACTTTGGCTTCTCCTTGGCTTTTATGTCTCTGCCCTTACTCATAGCGTTTCAAAACTTCTAAGGTTTTGACAGGAGTCATCTTGCTATGTATATCCTGGTCAACAACTACCACTGGTGCGAGGGCACAGCAGCCGAAACAAGCGACCCGTTCCATGCCGAAGCGATAATCTTCGGTTACTTCACCAGCCCGTATGCCCAGCTCGTCTTGAACCCTGTCCATGATACGTGCCCCACCCCGTACGTGGCAAGCGGTGCCCAGACATACCTTGATGCTGTGACGCCCGGGCCGTGTAAAACGAAACTGGGCGTAGAAGGTAGCCACCCCATAGAGCTCGTTTACAGAGACATTCAACAGTTGGGCTGCCTCTTTTATTGCATCGGGAGGCAAATAGCCGTACTTCTCTTGTATCTTTTGTAGCGCTGGTATAAGAGCCCCCTTTTCTCTTTGATACGGGGCCAGAAGCTCCGCTATTTCTTCTTTCATTGCTTACTCCTAATTATGGATAATAGGAAGGACACTCTATTAATGCTGGTTCGTTTCTTTGAGATGACCTCGTCCTATGCCACAATATGCAAAACCCAAGGCCAGCATCTCTTCCGGCTCATAGATATTACGCCCATCAACAAGGATGGGATGGCGCAATAGGTTCTTAATGCGCTCCATATCCAATTGTTTGAATTCATTCCATTCAGTAACGATGACGAGAGCATCGCTGCCTTCGGCGGTGCTATAAGCATCGGGACAAAGCTGAACTTTGGGTAATAGCCGTTGGGCTATGGGTATGGCGGCGGGGTCATAGGCTTTGACCTTGGCCCCTTCCACCTCCAACCGATGTACTACTTCCAGAGAGGCCGCCCCTCGCATATCGTCAGTATCGGGCTTGAAGCTCAGTCCCAGGATGCCTATGGTCAACCCCTCTAGAGAGCCAAAAAACTCCCGCAGCCGTTGCACTACCAGTCGCCGTTGGTCTTGATTGATCTCCATCACGGTACGAAGGAGTTGGGGGTGACAGCCATGGGCAGCGGCTACATAGGTTAGTGCTTCTACATCTTTGGGAATACAGCTTCCCCCATACCCCAGGCCGGCCTCCAGGTAGCCTGTGCCTATGCGCTTATCCAGACCCATGCCTCGGGCCACCTGTTTTACATCGGCTCCAAGCTGATCGCAGATGGAGGCGATCTCGTTGATGAAGCTAAGGCGGGTAGCCAGGAAGGCGTTGGAGGCGTATTTGATCATCTCCGCAGTACGCAGATCGGTGATAATGATGGGACACTTGAAACTAGAATAAAGGCTAGCCACCTTCTCGGCGGCGGCAGTATCAGTGGAGCCCAAAACGATGCGGTCGGGCTGCATGAAATCGGCCACCGCCTGTCCCTCTCGGGAGAACTCGGGGTTGGAAACCACAGAAAACTGGGTCTTTTCGTTATGGCGTTGAATTAGATTAGTCACCCAATCGCCGGTGCCTATGGGCACGGTGCTCCTGTTGATGATAATGGCATGTTTGTTGAGGCACTGGGCGATCTTTTGAGCAGCTAGTCGGAAAGAGGTCATATCTGCCTCCCCTTCGATGCCGGGAGGGGTATCTACGGCCACGAAGATGAAGTCGGCTTGGGGGACTCCTTCTTCGTGGTGAGCGGTGAAAGTCAATCGCCCTGCCTGTTGGTTGCGGCGTGTCATTTCCTCCAAACCGGGCTCGTAGAGAGGAAGGTAACCTTCTTTTAGGCCCTCTACCTTGGCCTCATCAATATCTACACAAGTTACCTGGTTTCCCAGGTCAGCAAAACAGGTGGC
The DNA here is from genome assembly GCA_016210705.1 of Chloroflexota bacterium. Lineage (GTDB taxonomy): Bacteria > Chloroflexota > Dehalococcoidia > JACQTR01 > JACQTR01 > JACQTR01. Next base: position 19,671 of record JACQTR010000081.1, read on the forward strand.
GGTTACTAGGCCCACATGGCCGGCGCCGGTGACGCAAATTTGCCTCATGATTGATTCCTCAAGCAGAAAAGAAACAACGAAAAAAGTAAAACAGGGGTCGTTGGAAATTGATTACTAAGAGGAACTATCCTCGAGCTGCCTGCAGACATTCACAACTAGTATAACCTAAAGCGGGGGGGATTTCAAGGCATTTGTAAGGCTGTTGAAAATGGATTTGGGGGTTGTAGTAAAGAAAACTAAAATTTGGCCCAGACAATGGTTTTGGTCACCGGGGCTAGGCCTAATTGGAGCCGGTTTCTGCCGATGGAGGTGGGCTTTTGATAGCACGCACCTTTTTGATTCTTTGATCCTGGGTTGATAAAATGGAGATGGTCAGACCATCGGTGGTTACAGTATCGCCAACATTGGGGATCCGTCCCAGCCGAGCGTAGACGAAGCCACCCACGGTATTGAAGTCCTCCCCCTGGATATATAGGTTGAAGAGTTCGTTGAGCTCACTGATGCTAGCTCGGGCATCAATGATGGCCTCTTCGTCACTAATCTTTTGTACCACGATCTCCTCGGTATCGTACTCATCGGCGATTTCGCCCACGATCTCCTCTAAGAGGTCCTCAATGGTGACCAGACCCGCTGTGCCACCGTACTCGTCCACTACAATGGCAATGTGTACCCGCTTTTGACGGAATTCCCTCAATAGTTCGTCGATCTTCTTGGATTCGGGGACGAAGAGGGCGGGCCTGGCGATGTCTTTGATGGGCAACTGGGTCTCGCCTCGGGCCAAATGGCCTAAAAGGTCTTTAGCATAAACGATACCAATGATTTTATCGATAGTGTCCTCGTAAATGGGGATGCGGCTACGTCCTCGCTCCACGATAACGTCCGCTACTTCAGTCAGTGGTGTCTCGCTGTCTACAGCTACGATGTCAATGCGAGGAACCATGATCTCCTTGGCTTCTTTTTCCTCCAGTTCGAAGATGCCTCGAATCATTTGGCGTTCTTCCGCCTCCACAGGTTCGCCGTTGCTTTCCAGCTCCACAAGGGTAAGGAGGTCTTCGGTATTAGGTTCAATCTTTTGGGAAGCCGGAATCAGGCGAGAAATGGCGAAAGCCAGTTTCAGCAAAGGGGTGAAGAGAAAGGTGAGGGCAGCCATGCCGCTGGCTACCAAAATAACAGCTCGCTCTGGATTTCGGGAGGCCAAATTTCTGGGAATGACCTGGCTGAGGATAAGAACTAGGATCCCAGCCAGCAATATAGGTACCATTATATCGCTGCCAGGCTCTCTCAAAGCTTGGGCCAAGGCCACCGTAGCGGCGGCAAAGCCCACCACAGCCAGACTTTTGGCGACTATAATGGTGGCATGAGACAGGCTGAGTTGTCGTTGGAGCTCCTCGGCGATCTGGGTCTTGGCTATCCCTTGAGCTACCAAGTGTTTCCCGCGACCCCGAATTATGGAGGTCAGACCTACCTCGGCAATGGTAACAAAGGCTAGCAGAGCAAGGCAAAGGAACAAGAAGCCCAGCGCTAGCCAATCATCGATTCTCAAGGTAACCCCCTACAGTGGCGAAGGTTGGAGCCTACTTCGCCTCTCTTGGGGAATCTCTCCCCTCCTTTCTTCTTCGCGATCGTGCTGGGACCCCTACCGCCAGAGCATCGGAGGGTACATCATGGTTTACCACTGAACCGGCCCCGGTGATGGCTCGGTCTCCGACGCGTACTGGTGCGATGAGCATAGAGTCGCTGCCGATAAAGGCATCATTGCCAATAACGGTCTCATGTTTTCGGATACCATCAAAATTGCAGGTTACGGCCCCAGCGCCAATGTTCACATTTTCTCCGACAATGGCGTCCCCCACAAAACTGAAGTGCCCCATCTTGGTTCCTTTGCCCAGGCGGCTCTTCTTCACCTCAGCAAAGTTGCCGATATGAACCCCCTTTTCGATATGGGATTGGGGTCTGATGTGGCTGAAGGGTCCCACATCAACGCCCTCTTCTAGAATGGAACCCTCCACTACCGAGGCTTGGACGCGGCAGCCGTTGCCGATGACAGAATCTGTGATTATGGCGTTAGGGCCAATATGGCACCCTTGGCCGATTTGGGTCTTTCCCGCGATGGTGGTGTTAGGATAGATCACTGTATCCTCGCCGATCTCTACATTGGCGTCGATGAAGGCTGATGGAGGATGAATAAAACTTACCCCAGCCAACATCAGACGCTGCCGAAGGCGCTCTTGCACAATTGACTCGGCTTGAGCCAGGTGAAAGCGATGGTTTATTCCCAAAGCCTCCATGGGATCCCCAACGTTAACCCCCTCTATCCTTTGGTTGGACTCGGCGGCCATAACAATGAGGCTTGTAAGGTAATATTCCCCGTTTTGGCTGCGGGGGATGTTCCCCAACTCAGGCCAGAGCCAATTCCCCTTGAAACAATAGACGCCGCCATTTAGTTCGTCGCTGCCTTTGCCTTCTTTCTCTATCTCTGCCTCCTCTACCACGGCCACAATTTGTCCTGAGGCATTACGGATCACCCGGCCTAACCCTTTGGGGTCGAGGCCGCGGGCGGTAAGAAGGGTTATTGTAGCCCCACTATCTTGGTGATGACGGATTATATTACGTAAGGTTTCGGCTTGGATCAGTGGAGTATCTCCATTCAGAACGAGTACATGACGAACTTGGCTCTCCAATAGCGGCCGAGCTTGGAGCAAAGCATGGCCGGTGCCCAAGGCCTCGGTTTGTTCAACGTAGTCTACCGAATTACCCAAAACTTGGCGTATCTCAGCTGAATTGTAGCCAACTACCACCCATGTCCGGGGCAGGGGAACCTCCTTGATGGCATCGGAGACATAGCAAAGCATCTCCCGCCCGGCAATAGTGTGAAGCACCTTTGGGGTTTTGGATTTCATCCGTCGGCCTTTACCTGCGGCCAAGATTATGGCAGCCCAATCATCCATGTCGCTCCTGCTCATAAAAGAAAAAGCCACATTTCCTAAAGGCCTATGTGCCATTAGGTTTGTGGCCAGCTACGGCTAATTACTCTTGTACCATGCTTTTGAAGGGGCGGTTCTTATTACCAGCCCTTCTGCCATATATTAACAAAAAGGGCTACTGGTGTCAAGAAACGTGGCCTTGTGCAAATAATCAAGATTGCCACGGGCTTCGCCCTCGCAATGACCTTGTGGAGGCTTTTACTAGTCATTGCGAGCACAGCGCAGCAATCTTACGGACTTTTCGCGCAAAGACGGGGAACGTCTCGTTCCTAGATTAGAAGCTGTGGCCTATTTATCTAGATTTGGTCCAGCGCCAAAAAAGCTCCTCGTGTACAAGCTCCCTTGCTTCGAGCCCCTCAGATCGTGATAGTGAGGGGCAACCTAACCATGTCGTTAGCCCAGGCTAGGCCCAGCTCGGCCAGTTTCTCTTGGGTAGGCACCCCTTCCTCAGTCCAGCCCATCTGGCGGTAGTACAGACGTTTGGCCTTGGCAAAAGCCTCGGGGTCAATGGCGGTATTCTTTAAAGCACCACGGGGGGTGGGCCCAGAGAAGCGCTTGGGTAGGATATCATCGTCAGCGGTCTTGCCATCGCGGACGTTAAAGGTTCGCGCTAATTGCGCCATTCGTTCCCCCACCGCTAGGCCTTCAGCGGTCGAGGTATTCCAACCGGTGACCGCTTGGGCAATTTCGATAACCTGGGGGATGGACCAGGGCACGAACATGCATACGAGTAAGGAATCCAGGTAGTTGCGCCAGTTAGTGTAGGTGCGCACCATAGCCACTTTGGCCGGACCTAGATCGTTTGGGGGCAGGGGATCTAATATGCCGAGGGCCCTTAGTCCTTGAATGCCTGAGCCTTCGGCGGCAGCCATGGTATCGTGGAGAGAGGAGGTGTGGTCAGCACCTTGGGACAGTATGGCATAGTTAAGTCCCAGGCCTTGTTTGAGACGTGGCTCGTGCATAGGAAGTTCCTGACCTTTGACCTGCATAGCTAAGTCTTGGGCCCGGCGTCCCAGTAGCTGGGCGGCGCGGCGGCTGCCCTCGGCTAAAATGTCGCCCAGGCCCTCGCGGTTGACAATGAGCTCGGTCATTCGAACAAGGGCCTCGCCATTGCCAAAACGCAGATCGATTCCCCCTGTGTTGGTGGTAGTGATAATGCCCTTCTCGAAGCACTCCATGGCGAAGGCGATGGTCATCCCGCAGGAGATGGCGTCCATAGCGTGGGCGTTGCACAGCTCGTTGGCTTTGGATATGGCCACTACATCGCCAACGCCGCAGGCCGAGCCAAAGGATCCCAAAGCTTCATATTCGGGCCCCCCATAGGCACGATCTACTTTGAAGGGTTGCTCGGCCTCTACTACTTTCTTGCAACGGATAGGACAGGCATAGCAGCTCTCCATGCCAACTCCGATCTTGCTTTTGAGGGTCTCGGCGGAGATCTCCTCGACCTCCTCGAAAAAGCCGTCGGAGTAATTACGTACCGGTAGGTTTCCTGAGGCGTTTCCGCCCACCATCCCAGCACCGGTTCCGTACTCTCGGAAGCTGCGGGCCAGGGTAGCAGCATTAGTGGCCATGAACTTAGCGAAGGCAGCAACTTTGGCTGGATCGGCCACCTCAGGGTTGTGGGATCCACGGGCTGCGATACCCTTGAGGTTCTTGGAGCCCATGACGGCACCCATGCCCGTGCGCCCGGCAGCGTGGCCCGAAACGTCATTAATAACGGAACTGAAGCGCACCATTTTTTCACCAGCCCGGCCTATTAGGGCCGTGCGAATAAGCCGATCTCCCAGCTCGGATCTAATGGCCTCCTGCGTCTCTTTGGTAGGTAAGCCCCAGAGATGGCCGGCGTCGCGAATCTCGGCCTGGCCGTCGCGAATCCAAAGGTAGACGGGATGCGATGCCCGGCCCTCGACAATGATGGCATCGAAACCAGCCTTTTTCAGTTCGGCGTTCCAGAAGCCGCCCACCTCGGACTTGCCAAAACCATCGGTTAAGGGAGACTTGCCTCCGACACAGCTTCGCGAGGCTCCCGCTATAATGGTTCCAGTTAGGGGCCCTAGGGCGAAGACAAGCTTATTTTCCGGCGAGAGAGCATCAACACCTGGGGGCACTTCTTTCAGCAAATAGTAGGCCACTAATCCCGCCCCGCCCACATAGCGCCGATAGAAGAGCTCATCGGGCTCTTCAACGGTCAAATTGCCGCTGGTTAAATTTACCCTTAGGATTTTGCCAGCGTATCCCTTTGCCATAACATCCCTCCTTGGTAATAATCTCCACCAGCTATGGGGGGAAAGATAAAAACTCGATCTCCCTCGGCTAGTGGCTGGCCAGCATCCGCCCATTCGCCGTTGACACTAGCGCCGTATACGTCGCCTCCAGGGATGCCCAACTTTTGATAAATCATGGCCACAGTGTCGCCTTCGGTCAACTCTAATTCCAGGCGATCCTGGCCTTTTTCCAGAAAACGACGTAAATCGCCAAAAAGGTCGATGGTGATTCTCATGGGAGCACATAACTTATACAC
>JACQTR010000076.1 GCA_016210705.1 Chloroflexota bacterium
ATCTATCATCGCCCGGTGACTGAATTGCCAACCGAATATGGGGTTTCGGCTAGAATTCATCGGTCCTGAGGAGACTCTCAACAGGCCCTCTTTTTCAGTTGATAACTGGACGCCTTCCGCTCGCCCTTTCCCGCCTGAGCCACAGCGTTTAGGGGTATATACTTTAAACACAGAAGGCCACAGGTTGGAGTCCTGTATCGCCCACCGGCCTCCTAAATAGAGCTCATAACTGGACACCTGGGCCTCTTCTATGAGCAATCTCTTCCTTGACTCGTTGCCTATCATATTGCTAACCTTTTCTCCCCAAGAAGCTTGAAAACGGCGTCCACTACCACGGGATCGTAGAGGGTACCCCTATTCCGTAAAATCTCTTGAAGTGCTTCATCTATGCCGAGGGCTGGCCGGTAAGGTCGGTGAGAGGACATGGCTTCGACCACGTCAGCCACTCTCAAAATTCTTGCTTCCAAAATGATTTGTCCGCCGAAAAGACCTGCTGGATAGCCAGACCTATCCAGACTTTCGTGGTGCTGTAACACTGCCTGGGCAACCGGCCAAGGGAAGTCTATTTCTTTTAATACGTTGTATCCATGCTGTGGATGCGCTTTAATAAGGGCGAACTCGTCCGCGCTTAATTTACCTGGTCTGGTAAGAATCTCGGCAGGCACAGACATCTTGCCGATATCGTGCAAAATCCCGGCCACACGGATTCCCTCAATTTGCTCCTCTAAAAGGCCCATCTCTTGAGCTATGGCACAGGCTAGCTGGGTCACCCTCTGCTGATGGCCGGCAGTGTATGGGTCCTTTAATTCCACCATCATTCCCATGGAACGGGTGACTCCGTCCGTGGTCTTTTGTAAGTATTCGAGAGTTTTTTTAAGTTTCTCCTCTGCTCGCTTGCGATCGGTGACGTCTATGGAGAGTACTAAAACGCCCTCGGGCACAGGTTGAATGCTAAGTTCAAACCAGCCCCTGGTGCCATCGGGGAAGACGAATTCGTTTTCCATGCGCTGGCGAGCGCGTTTTTCCATGCAATGCCGGAAGATGGCAAACATCTCGGTGTCCTCAATGCCTGGGTACATCTCCATCATGGTGTGGCCCAGTAGCTTCTCTTTGACTCGGCGGCCATGGCTAGCAACGGCGTCATTAACATATAAATAGCGCCAGTCATAGCCGATAATCTGGCAACCTTCTAACAAGCTGTCTAGGGTGTGCTGGTAATACATCTCCGATTCCGCCACCTTCTCCTCTGCCAGCTTACGCTCACTGACGTCTTTGGCAATATGTATAATGCCGGTAATGGTGCCTTTTTCGTCGAATATAGGTAATGTAGACACCTCTTGATAAATTCCCAAGCGAGGTTCAAAAAATTCCACAGTGACCGAAGCCTCTGTCTCTAGCGATTGTTGGTGAGGACAATTGGGCCAAGGCTTTTTTGTTCCGTGGATCACTTCATAGCAATGTTTGCCAATAAGCTTTTTTGGTTCGACCCCTAAGGCATCAGCATAGGCCTTATTCACCTGGATGAGTTTGAAATCTCTGCTTTGGAGCGAAACCAAATCGGAGCTATAGTCAAAAATAGCATTCCACGCCCCGCCGCAGGGCCCGTTAATAACTACACCTTTTCTTGCTCCTAAATTGAGACTTGCCATGCTATCCTTATGCACAATTTTTAAGAACGGTTCGCTCTTATGAGACTGCTAAAAGGACACTCACTGATCGACTCTTGGGCCGGGCGACTTCAGAGGTTTTAGCAGCCACCAATATTTGAGCTGCTTCGCGAAAGCCAGGGGACTCCCGCTAGATAACCATCTTATTCTATCTTTGTACTAGTTGGTGCGACTTTGCAATACCTAAGAGGCTCTATTTAGCGAGCCAAAAGTATACAATGTCGTATTTGAGTTTGGCGGGATTTAGGTCCAGATCTTCACACCATAACTGGACGTCTTTCGCTTTGTCTTCCCCCTCTTGTGCTACAGCGTTTAGGGGTATATGCTTTATACCCACAACGGGATTGAATTTGGGATGCTACAGGCAATTGGAGAAGGGATCGACCTCCTAGAGAATTACCAAGATACACTCAATATCACCGATATTCTCCAGTGCTGGCGTCACGGCTCGGTAATCCGCTCATGGTTAATCGACCTCATGGGGACGGCCTATATGGCGGAGGGATCGCTTGACAAAATCCCATCCTATATCGAGGACACGGGCGAAGTGAACTGGCTGGTCAGTGACGCAATTCTCATGGAGGTACCGGTTCCAGTTATTTCACAAGCCGTAATGCAGCTCTTCGCCTCCCGGGACGAAAAAAACTTTGGGCCAGAGCAATAACAGCTATACGACACGGCTTTGGGGGATACCCCTATGGTCCCGATGAAGCGACTGCCCGAACGGCGGCAAGGGCGAGTGCGACTTTTTTAGAGAAGAAACCTAAACTATAGAGAGCCCCGATAAGAGGCTTTCCGCTCATAATCACGCTTTGCCGCTCTCACGCCACAGCTCTTGCAATAGTTGCCTCCTCTGGCATCGGCACCATCATCGTCGGGTATACCAGCCTACAAAACCATCTTTCTAGGTTGCAACAGCGGCGGAAGACTCTACCCGAGAGTAGCTACTTAAGGCTTGAGGGAGGAAGGACGTTAGCTCAAAGGCACGAGAAAGGACGCGATCATGATGCAACACATTCTTGTCGGATTAGATGGCTCTCCACTGGCCGAAACAATCCTTCCCTACGTGAGCTTCCTAGCCAGGAGACTTGGGGCTGACGTGACCCTGATCCATGTCGTCCACCTGCCGGAGGAACTGCGGCAGGGAAAGCATTCTCCCGCTGTAGAGCAGGCGCTCCCGGAGATCAGGTCCCAAGCGCAAGCCTACCTCCATAGCGTGGAACAGCACCTGACGGAGGGCGGGATCGCTGTGCGCAGCGTCGTAGAGGTTGGTGACACGGCCAGCGAGATTAGGCAGTATGCGCGCAGCGTGCAGGAATAGACCTCATTGCTCTAGCGACGCATGGGCGCTCCGGCGTACAGCGCTGGCTGTACGGTAGCGTTGCGGACAAGGTGCTGCATACGGCCGTGACTCCGCTGTTGTTTATCCGACCCACTGATGGGTGGGTAGCCACTCCTCACGAGCTCCGCCAGATTATCGTCCCGCTCGACGGCTCGCCCTTGGCAGAAGCTGCCCTGCCTGTAGCTGAGCTCCTTGCGACTCGCTTCGCGGTGCCCATCGTCGTGCTGCAGGTAGTGGACACTGCTTTCTTGTACTACACTGATGTGGGGTTAAACTATATGGGCGGGTTAAACTACGGAACCATCATCGATAGCCTGCAGGAAGCGGCCGAGGGCTACGTGCATCAGGTTGCCGCCGGCCTGCTCGGTAAGGGATACGATGTGCAGACCATGGTCCCCATTGGCTCTCCCGCCACTGCCATCGCGGCCTACGGGCACGAGCACCCGGATACCTTGGTGGTGTTAACGACCCATGGCCGCACTGGGCTGGCCGGGTTGATCGTTGGTAGTGTGGCCCGGCGGGTGATGCAGCAGGCGGTGGTACCCGTCTTGCTCATGCATAGCTAGAATGAGATAACGCACCGCCAAGGTTGAAATGGCCCCAAGACCCAAGCACTTCACACGTGCTACCCTTCCGTTGTAAACTATCGTAAGCCACGGCACGATTTGTTAGGCAAAGTTGTCCCAAGACTACAATTCTTAATGAGCAGCAAAGCTGAACTTCAAACTGATAGTAAGACACTTGCCGAACCCTGAAGGCGAAACAGCCCAGTATCCACGTCTTCTCTCGAGGCTCGCTGAGCTACTTCTTATTACAGAACCTTTATGGGTTATCCCAGCTATATTTTTCGTTTTTGTCGGTGTTTTGGTGGGATTCCCCAATCTTTGGTGGGGTCTTGTCATCGCTTCACCCCCTTACTTC
>JACQTR010000077.1 GCA_016210705.1 Chloroflexota bacterium
CTGGTAAGCCTAAGTACTTCATAGTCTCCTCAGCTAGGAGTTTAGCGCGTTTCCTTACAAAATCTTGAAACTCTTCGCTGCTCAATGAGGTGCCTGACACGAATTTCCCAGCGAATTTCTTTGGGACAAAATGCTCCTCCAAGGCTTGTTGGGAGATGCTATATCTTGATACGTAATCCCAGGGTGGTCTCCTTCGAAGCTTACGCACGTTCGTAGCCTCTGTGAGAATGGTCATATTAGCTACCTTATCTGCTCCTCCGAAGCTGTTTCTTTGTGCCCAAGTCCTAGGCAGTATGTGATGCCAATGTGGTTCGAAGACCCCCTTACTAGTGGTGGCAGCTATTATGCTTAAAGGCTCAATCCAGTCATGGGAGCGCCCTTTCCACAAAAGTAGATGGATAAGCAGACCTCCAAATGACCCTTTTCGAAATGGCTCTTGAAACAGAGACATAAGGTTTTCCAGGGAGGGCACCCTATCTAAAGGCATCTTACCTAGTACTTCTTCTATTGTTGAGCTTCCATAAATGCTAGCAGTATCTTTGGTGAGCGTTTCCAAAGGTGCACGGCTGTATCGTCCTTCAAAATTTGCCCCAAGGAACCAACGGTAGACGTCATCGAACGAGTAAGATGGACTATTTTTAAACTTTCTATGTATGGCAAAAAGAGGAATTAAAGCATACTTGGAAGGGATCAAATCAATTTTTGAGATGCCTCTATCCCACAACAGCGTAATAACCTCATCAACAGCGTCCTTAAACCTTCCCCAGATATCGCGAATCCCCGAACTCCAAAAGGGATCTTCGAAACGCACTTCGCTCATCCGGGCTTTGCCCAAATGAAAAACCGTCATAGCTTGTAACAAGTACCCCGAAGGAATATTCCATCCCTTGTTCCGCAACCTTTCAAGAAAAGGATCAAATTCGCCGCGTACCCAGCCCGGATTATTGGCCGCGATAATCGTAAATCGTACATCTGTTTCTTTGATAAGTGTTCCACCGCGGTTGAAACGTGCAAAAATCTTTGCAATTGCCTTCGGCTCTTTAAACTCAATCGTGATAACTGGCATATAGGTATTGCGGATATTCCACAGGTTTATTAGTTGGTTAAGGACCCCCTTATAGATATCGGCATCTCCTTCCGATATTTGTTGCGCTAAGTTTAGGACGCCGCTAGCTTCCTCTTTATTTAGCACTTCTGTTACCGAGACGCTTTTCCAAGGGCTTCCAATTCGGCGTCCCCTAAACTCTACCCCCCCATCACTTGGGTCAACATTCATGAATACCTTGTTCCTATCCTGTAATTTTGCCCACTCATCTGGCCCATACCAGTGTGGTTTTGTTTGCCCAAATAGTAAACAAAGAGATGTTGTGCGCTGTTGACCATCTATAATCCAGCGAATTGGAGGTTGCCTTTTACCATCAGTTGTACCTCTTCGGGGCTGCAAATATTCGGGATTATTCCAAAGAAGTAGCATCCCAATGGGATAGCCATGATAGAGTGAGTCAGCAAGATTATGAACTTGCTCAGCCTTCCAGACAAAGTTCCGCTGCATTTCTGAAAGGTTATATTCTCCCGCAACGGCACAGCCAACAATATCTATTAGTTTTTTTTCATCAGCCATCTCTAAACCTCCGCGTAGTCCAAGCTAACCATCACTTAGCCTTTTTGCTCACCGGCTCCCAATCGAAATCCCTGAAAAAAGATCGGTAATTATCCCGGAGCCATTCGTAAATGTCTATCTCTATGTATTCCATAAAGTCATCTGCCAAGTCATCAAGGCTAACGCCATCGGGCAACTCAATTTCATCATCCTCAAGTCTTTCCCGCAGGTAGTCCCGTATGAACAACTCGTCAATTATTACCATACTCTACTCCTTGCTCCGTAACTGCGGAAACGCTATTACCTCCCTTATCGAGGGCTGGCCGGTGAGGAGCATCACCAGGCGGTCTATCCCCAAGCCCAAGCCCCCGGTGGGGGGCATGCCGTACTCCAGGGCGGTGAGGAAGTCCTCGTCCACCCGCTCCACCTCCTCATCCCCCAGGGAGGCGCGCAGCCTCTCCTGCTCCTCAAAACGCGCCCGTTGCTCCTGGGGGTCGTTCAATTCGCTAAAGGCGTTGGCCAGCTCTATCCCACCGACAAAGGCCTCGAAACGCTCCACCAAGCGCGGGTCCTCGGGCTTTCTCTTGGCCAAAGGAGACATCTCCACTGGATAGTCCAGAACAAAGGTAGGTTGAATCAGGGAGGGTTCCATAACCTTGGAAATTAGGTGATCCACCAGCTTACCCCATCCCTGTACCCCCCGCACCTCCATACCAGCAGCCTCCATGCGGCGGCGCAGGGATTCCTCATCGTGGTATTCCAGGAAGTCGATGCCGCAGCCCTGAACGATGGTCTCACGCAGGGTGATGCGCTGCCAGGGCGGAGTGAAATCGATGGTGTGGTCGGAGAAGCCGACCAGGGTAGTGCCCAAAACATCTCGGGCAACGGCGGAAACCATCTCCTCCACCATAGCCATGACATCGTGGTAGTCGGCGTAGGCCTCGTAGCTCTCCAGCATGGTGAACTCTGGGTTGTGCTTGATGGATATGCCCTCATTGCGGAAGGCGCGCCCCAGCTCATAGACCTTATCGAAGCCGCCGATAATCAGCCGCTTGAGGTAGAGCTCGGTGGCGATGCGCAGATAGAGGGTTTGATCC
>JACQTR010000082.1 GCA_016210705.1 Chloroflexota bacterium
CACCCAGGATCGCCTCGCAGCAGCGCTCGGGGTGGGGCATCATCCCCAGGACGTTCCCTTGTCTATTGACAATGCCAGCGATATTGTGCAAAGCGCCGTTGGGGTTGGCCGCCTCGGTGATCTCGCCCTCGGCGGTGGCATAGCGGAAGACCACCTGGCCGTTGGCCTCCAGCTCGGCCATGGTGTCGGCATCGGCGTAGTAGTTGCCCTCGCCGTGGGAGATGGGGATGCGCAGCACCTGGCCTTGGCGGCACAAGGAGGTGAAGGGGGTGTGATTATTCTCCAACCGTAAATGGACCCACTGGCAGCGATACTGGAGGTGGTTATTGCGGAGGAGGACCCCAGGCAGAAGGCCGGCCTCGCACAGGATCTGGAAGCCGTTGCAGATGCCCCACACCAGCTTGCCCTGGGCGGCGAAATCGGCCACCGCCTTCATAACTGGGGAGAAGCGGGCGATGGCCCCGGCGCGTAGGTAGTCGCCGTAGGAGAAGCCGCCGGGAAGGATGAGGCAATCGTAAGGGGAGAGGTCAGCATCTTTGTGCCAAACGTAGTCCACCCTTTGCCCCAAGACCTGGCTCAAGGCGTAATGGCAGTCGCCGTCGCTCCAGGTGCCGGGGAAGACTACGACTCCGAACCTAAGCCCTCTGGACGCCATTGCCATCTTCCGTTTCTCCTGTTTCTAAAACTGTCAACTTTTGGTCAGGGATTGAAGGATATTCGATACGAGTATGAGACATGCCCCTGAGGGTGTCTTTGAAGGCGTTGCGGATGATGTCTAAGTCCTTAAGGGTGAGGTCGCAATCGTCCAACTGTCCAGCCCCTATACGATCCGCTATCACCTTGTCCACCATCTCCTCTAGCTGTGGCGGCGAAAAGGGTTGGCCGCTACGGACCACGGCCTCGGTGGCATCGGCCAACATAACTAGGGCGGTCTCCTGGCTCTGAGGACGGGGCCCAGGATAGGCGTAAGGGTAGATTTCTTGGGAGTCGCCTCTCTCCGAGGCTTCGACGTGAGCGCGGTCGAACGCTCGATGACAGAAATAGGTTAACGGAAAGGTGCCGTGATGTTCAGTGATAAAATCCCTAAGCCTGGCTGGCAAACGATGGGCCTTAGCCAGTTTCAGCCCGTCTTTGACGTGAGCCGATATTATAGCGGCGCTGGTGGTGGGGTCAAGGGTATCGTGGGGGTTTACCCCGGTCATTTGGTTTTCGGCAAAAAAGTTAGGCCGAGCTAGCTTGCCGATATCGTGGTAGTAGGAGCCGACGCGTACTATAAGGGGGTCAGCACCAATAAGATGGGCTGCTTGCTCCGCCAGGTTGCCAACTATAAGGCTGTGGTGATAGGTTCCTGGAGCCTCGGTGAGGAGTCGCCGCAGCAAGGGCTGTTCGGGCTGGCTTAGTTCCATAAGATGCAGGGGAGTGGCCAGGCCGAAGACGATGCCGAGGAGGGCGAGGATGCCCACCGCCAGAGAGGCGGTCAAAGTTCCGTTGCCTAGGGACACCAGGGCGTACCAACCCAAGTGGGACAATGCCCCATCGGGATGGGTGAACCAAAAGGCTAGTATTAATCCAAAGGTCACGGCGGAGGTGGCCGCGCCGGCGATGAGGAAGCGTCCGAGGCGCTCTCCCCTGCCTATGATCAGCAGTCCAGCTAGGCTACCCGCAAAGTAGGCGCCGGCTCGCTCTAAAGAGTCCAGGGGTGTAGTCGCTGCCACGGTAAAGAGCGCCGGCGAGTAGCCCGCGATGTAGCTAACCAACAGGCTCAGGATGGCAGCGGTAACTATGGCTAAAGGTATTTCCCAAACCACGGCGATAAGGATGGGGCCCGTGGCCAGGGGGAAAAGATAATAGTAGAGTTCCCGCCCGGGGATGGTCAGCTTGGCCACCAAAACCACGCCCACCAGGATCGTCCATAGTATTAGAAGTCGGTGCCCCCCAACTACCCCTTTGGGCTGGAAACGATAGAGATAGAGCCCTAATATTAGGCTCATAATGGTCACCAGAAGGCTGGCGCCGATCATTCCTCGTCCTTGGAGAGGGGCATTGAGGAGGCCAACGGCCCTTAGCTGCTCCATGTGGATGTTGGTAACCACCTCTCCATCGCGCAGGATGGACTCCCCCTTTTCTAGAGTAACCTCTACCGGCACTATGCGGTCCCGGGCTATTTCCTGAGCTAGGGCGGTGGCCGTTTCATCGAGGACAATGTTGGGGATAACTAGGCTTTGGGCTATTTCGGTGGCCACCAGGGCTTGGTCTTGACTTAGATTGGGATCTAGGTTCTCGGACAAACGTTTTTTGGCCGTTTCTAATTGGCTCGGTAGAATGGTTTGTCTCAAAGCTCCTTGGAGTAGACGCTCTGACTCAGCAGACGCCTTTTGCCATTCCTGAGGTGCCAGGGTTAAAGCCAGCTCCATGGCTTGGGGTGATAGGGAAGGAGCGCCCCTTTGGCTTAGGGACTGCTTTTTCTCCGCGAGGGATAATGAGCTAGCCCGCACCTGGGATATTAAGCTATTAAGCCCTTGAGCCTTTTCCAACTGTCGCTGCTCTATAGCAGGGTCTATTCGCCATACCTCAGCCAGCCTGGCTGCCTCCTCCTGTTTTTGCTGGGTCATGGCCTGACTGACTAAGGTAGCCTGGCGGGGCGATTTAAGGGTTTGATTAGAAACCATCCCCTCTGCTAAGGGGGAGTGGCGAGGAAGCATGGGAAAGATTAGGATCAGGCCAAGAGCCAAGGCTAGGAGAATAGCGAAGGCTAAGCAGCGAGGCAGTGGGAGGTTAATGGGCCTTTTCCCTCTGGCCATTGATTTTCTAAAAGCCTGTATTTATCCTGGGCTAAAAGATAGCATAAAGGAGAAAACACTAAGGTCTGGTGGCGAGGCACTCACGCCTCTTTGGGGGAAAGTGCCGCCAGGAGTTCGGTGACTACAACATTGATCTCTCGACCGTCAGCTCGCCCCTTGAGCTGGGCCACGAGCCGGCCCATGATCTGGCCTTTATCCTTAAGGCTAGCAGCCCCGATCTCGGCTATAACCTGGCGAGCTGCGGCTCCGATCTCCTCTCGCGACATCTGCTGCGGCAAATAGTCCAGCAGAAGGGCCAGTTCGGCCTCCTCTTTGGCCACTAGGTCGGGACGATCGCCTTTGCGAAACTCGGCGATGCTCTCTTGATGCCGCTTAACTTCCTTGGCGATAACCCCCAATACCGCACCGTCATCTAATGGGCTTCCTTGGGCGATCTCAGCGTTCTTGATACCAGCTATTACCAAGCGAAGGATTCCTCGTCGTACCTCATCTTTGGCTCTCACTGCCTCGTGAAGGTCTGCCATGAGCCTTTGTTGCAAAGACATGGTCTTATTAGCCAGCACTTTAAGAGGGTCTCAGC
>JACQTR010000083.1 GCA_016210705.1 Chloroflexota bacterium
CTTGTTGCAGAACCACCATGTCTTCGATCCTAACCCCTCCCCAACCGCTGATGTAGATGCCGGGCTCGATGGTGAACACCATGCCTTCGCTTAAGAGGTGAGACGAGTTTTTACCTAGCCGCGGCAGCTCGTGGATGGCCAAGCCTACACCGTGGCCTAAGCCGTGGCCAAAGGCGTCTCCGTAGCCAGCCTCTTGAATGACGGCTAGGGCTAGGTTATGGGCCTGCTCTCCGGTGATGTTCGAAATTACAGAGTCGATAGCCTTAGCTTGAGCCTTTAAAACAATATCATAGACTTTGGCAAAAGTAGCATCAGGAGTGCCTAGACAAAGGGTGCGGGTCATGTCACTATGGTAGCCCTGTGCCTTACTCCCGACATCGAAAATGATAGGTTCGCCAGCCTGGACAGCGCGTTCGGTGGGTTGGGCGTGGGGAAGGGCGGCATTAGGCCCCGAGGCCACAATAAGGTCGAAGGCCACTCCTTCGCTGCCCCTTTCACGGATGTATTTCTCCAGCTCCCAGGCTAAAGCCCTTTCTGTCATCCCTGGGTGTATGGTGGCTAGGATATGTTCATAGGCGGCGTCGGTGATGGCGGCGGCTCGCTCGATGCATTTCAGCTCCTCTTTCTCTTTGACAGCGCGGAGGCCCTCCACCAAGCCCTCGGTAGGTTTAAGCTCGGCGCTCTTGTCTAGGGCCATTAACAATTGCTGATATAAGGAATAGATCAGGTCTTGGGCCTCAAAGCCCCATCGCTTTGCCTCAAAAAGGGAAGCTACCGTGGGGAACCACTGGCTTAACTCCCCTTCAATGCGTACCACCTCAAAATTGTGGGCCTCATTTTCAGCCTGCTCGGTGTAACGGAAGTCGGTGGCTAGGATGGCTCGGCTTGGCGAGATGAGGAGATGGCCGGTCGAGCCGGTGAAGCCGGAGAGGTAACGCCGATTCTCCGCTTGGGAGATAAGAATAGCATCGAGTTCCTTTAATTCTAGTTCTCGTCGCAGCATATCTAGGCGTTGGTTCACTATGGAGTCTCTTCCTTTATTATGGTTATTAAGGCCTCTAGGCCCCATAGATAGCCTCGCCAGCCTAAACCGCTTATCTGGCCCTTAGCGATGGGGGCGATTACCGAATGGTGGCGCCATTCCTCTCTAGCGTAGATGTTGGAGATATGCACCTCGATCACCGGCAATCCTGAGCTGGCTATGGCGTCTCTAAGGGAGAGACCATAGTGGGTAAGAGCTCCAGGGTTGATAAGAATGCCCGCTGCCTCGGTTCCTTTCTCTTGAATAAAGTCGATTATGGGACCTTCACTATTGGACTGGTAGGTGACAATCTCCACCCCTAGCTCTTGGGCTTTCTCGTGTAGTTGGGCGTTGATCTCGGTTAGGATCTTGGTGCCATAGATGATGGGCTGGCGTTGTCCCAATGTATTTAGATTAGGGCCGTGGATAACTAGGATTTTCATGCCTTTTGCCTCTCTGCCGTTTCCTCTTCTATTGGGCCACTATAGCCGCATTTTTGACAGCGGCCGGAGTTTTTTCGGTAAAGGGTCATGAGCCCGCCACACTGGGGGCAGGGTTGGGAAAGGGGGCGTTGCCAAGTGCTAAAAGTACAAGATGGATAGCGGCTGCAGCCATAAAATATGCGCTTGGTTTTGGTTCGCTTCTCGACCAGTTGTCCACCACATTCAGGACAGCTAACCCCTAGGGAAAGGGTAAAGGGCTTAGTGTTCTTGCATTCAGGATAGCCGGTACAGGCGATGAATCGGCCGTAACGTCCCCGCTTGATCACCATGGGTCGGCCACATTTTTCGCAGATTTCCTCAGTAGGTTCATCAGCTACCACCAACTTAGGCATGTGCTGAGCGGCCCCTTCAACCATTTGGGAAAATGGCTGGTAAAACCCTCGCAACATGGGGACCCACTCCCGCTCTCCTCGAGCGATTTCGTCGAGTTCCTCCTCCATTTGTGCGGTAAACCCTATGTCGACTATGTCGGGAAAATGCTCAGATAAAAGGTCGCAGACGATGATTCCCAACTCTTTTGGCTGAAAATGGCCTCTTGTCTTTTCTACATAGCCCCGTTCTTGAAGGGTGGAGAGGGTAGGGGCATAAGTACTGGGCCTGCCGATGCCGTTTTCCTCTAAAGCTTTAATTAAGCTAGCCTCGGTGTACCGCGGTGGCGGCTGGGTAAAGTGCTGCTCTGGAGAAAGACCGATGAGCCGTAAGGGTTCCCCCAAATTGAGTTCAGGCAAAGGCTTTTCTTTCTCTTTAGCCTTCTCTTCGTCAGCCGCTTCCTTGTAGACGGTGACGAAACCAAGGAATTTGAATTGAGATCGAGAGGCCCGCAATAGGTAGCTTTGTTCTGCAGTAGGGTTGTGGGCTTTGATATCTATGGTGGCCGTGGTTAGGACCGCGGCTGCCATTTGGCTGGCCACCATGCGCCGCCAGATGAGGTCGTAGAGGCGGAATTGGTCAGGGCTTAAGAATGGTTTGATCAAAGCAGGCTCTCGCTTCACGGAAGTAGGGCGGATGGCCTCGTGGGCCTCCTGAGCCCCTTTAGTCTTTCTGGTATACCGCCGCGGCGAGGAGGGTAAAAAGTCCAGTCCGTATTTCAGTCCAATATAATCCCTAGTTTCAGCTAAGGCTGAGGCAGCGACGTGGGTCGAGTCGCTGCGCATATAGGTGATAAGCCCCATCTCTCCCTCAGGCCCGATATGCAGGCCTTCATATAGTTGTTGAGCAGTCGCCATAGTTCGTTTGGCAGTGAAACGAAGTTGACGCCAGGCCTCTTGCTGAAGGGTGCTGGTGGTGAAAGGCGGCTGTGGCTGGCGCCTTGCATCTTTCTTTTGTAATTTAGCCACCTCATAGTTAGCGCTTTCCAATAGAGACGCCAGCCTTTGGGCCTCTGGTTGATTAGATATCTCAATTTTGGATTTTTCGTCCCAAAGGCTCACCAAGGCGGCGCGGAAAGTAGATTCCCCCTTGACGCTGAGCTTGGCCAATTCGGCCTCTATGGTCCAATATTCCACAGGGATAAAGCTCTGAATTTGGCGCTCCCGGTCTACTATTATCCTTAAAGCGACTGATTGTACCCTGCCCGCGGAGAGTCCGCGCCTAACTTTTTGCCAGAGCAGGGGGCTAATTTTATAGCCTACCAGCCTGTCCAGTATGCGTCGTGCTTGCTGAGCGTTGACCAAGTGCATATCTAGCGCTCTAGGCTGGCGAAAGGCCTCGGATATGGCCTCGGGGGTAAACTCATGGAAAACCACACGTAACGTCGGTTTTTGTTCTAACTTGGCCGCCTGAATCAAATGCCAGGATATGGCCTCCCCTTCGCGATCAGGGTCGGTGGCCAAGTATATAGCGTTGGCTTCTTGGGACACTTTGGTTAGCTCTTTAACCAGGGCCTTTTTGTTTTTGGGCACCAGATATTGAGGGGTAAAATCTTCATCTATTTTTACCCCCAATCGGGACTTGGGCAGATCGCGCACATGGCCCAGCGAGGCCTTTACCTGGTATGAGGCGCCTAAGAGCTTGGCTATGGTTCTGGCTTTGGTGGGCGATTCTACTATAACTAAATTTTTGGCCATTTTGGTATCCGATGACCTCAGTTAGATTGGGGCGAATTCTAGCATAAGACCCTGGCCCTGGTCAACGGCGGTCGTTTTAGCGCCCTAAGAGGCGTATCCAAAATCCAGAGCGAGGGTGCTCCTGAGATGAAGGGATGGACGAGGCCTGGAGTTTCGTCTGATCTTGGAGGTGATGGATTTGGCTTTGTAGGTAGCCTATCTGACTCACTAGCTTCATCCGTTCCTCTTGGAGGCTGGCAATTAGTCGTTCGCGTTCCTTGAGGAGATCTAGGAGGAGTTCTTCTGCCGGGCGAGTGGGTCGTGATGAGGCTGGTAGTTCACTGGCTACTGTTTGATCGATAAGGTATGTAAAGCCCCCCGCCTTGGGGACCTTGCGAGCTTTTAGCTTTCCTGACTGGATGTGGCGGCGAATGGTTTTCTCGGATACTCCGAGGGCGGCGGCGGCCTCTGCTATGCTCCATCCATTAGACATTGTCTAGACATCCTATACAAACTGAAATATAATGCCTGGTAATTGGCTACCCAACTTCTTAGTGTTAAGTTTTTCCTTGGTCATGTGTCTACCCTTTCTTAAAATTGCTTAGTTTGATGCCTGGACAGTTGACCAGCTATGCGCATGTTAGCACAATTAAGAGGCGCTTACAATAGTTGAGGCTATATAAAAAGTCCGTAAGAATGCTCCGCTGTGCTCGTATGGCAAATAGAAGGTTATAATGTCATTAAAGGGCAAAACCGCGACTGAGATTTCGGCTAGCTAGACGTGAGCAGTTTAGCTGAGCTGATCGGCAAGGCCTCCTGGGCCCGAGCTTTGGACGAGGGCTCTCGAGCTGCTCATGGGCCGAAGCCTGTGGCAATCTTGATTATTTGTGCAGGATTGATAGTTGAACAATTAAAGAATTGGGCTTGGGGTACTATATGGGTGCTGAGGTGGTGACCGGAGTATAGCGTGAAAGTAGTGAGATGTTATGGTAAAGCTTGGCAACTACTATAAAGTATCGCGGCTTAGAGGCTAAGCAGGATAACGGTAATACAGTAATACTGCAGTACCGTCTTACAGCTTTACTTCTCTAGGAGAAGATCTATAGCCCGTTCTACTAGCTGACTGCGGGATACTTTAGCTCCATTTTCTTTCAGGAGCCGCAGTTTTAGCTCTTCCAAGGCCAGGAGTTTGTCTGGGGGCAGATAAAAGGTCACCTTTTCTAAAGACGGTTTTAA
The DNA here is from genome assembly GCA_016210705.1 of Chloroflexota bacterium. GTDB lineage: Bacteria > Chloroflexota > Dehalococcoidia > JACQTR01 > JACQTR01 > JACQTR01. Next base: position 4,806 of record JACQTR010000083.1, read on the forward strand.
GGTATTACTGTTTTGCGGTATAGAGGTAATACTGTTGTCGCCAGTGGTGAAGCGGTCTAAAGCGCTGCTGTAGATTCGTCCCGATATCTCGGTGATGGGCGTGCGTTTAGGCATTTCCCAAAACCTCCTTGGCTAATTGGCGATAGGCAAGAGCAACCGGGGTGTTGGATGCATAGCGGAGTACGCTCTCCCCTATGACGGGACTGTCCCGTAACTTGACGCTTGTTTTGACTATAGTGCTGAACACCTTAACCCTGCCCTCAAAGGTCTTTACTGTGGCCTCGATGACCTCCCGACTATGGAGGGTTCGGGTGTCTGCCATGGTGAGGAATATGCCTCCTATCTGGAGCTTATGATTTATATTGGCGCGTACCCTCTCGATGAGTCTGAGAAGAAGGGATACTCCTTTCATGGCCAGATACTCCGCTTGGAGCGGAATGATGACCTCATCGGCTGCGGTAAGGGCGTTTACGGTGAGGAGTCCAAGGTTGGGCCCACAGTCCAGCAATATATAATCGTATAAATAGGTGAGAGGTCGCAACACCCTTTTTAGGACCTGTTCTCGGCTCATGGCGGTAACGAGGTCAAGTTCCGCCTGAGACATCTCAATATTAGTTGGCAGAAGGTCCATACCGGCTTTAGTGCTTAGGATTACCTCAGTGGGCTTAATCTGTTTATCCCCTTGGATGGCTGCCTGAAGGAGGGTATAGAGGGTCTTTTCCAAGCTATCGGAGTCTAGCCCCAGGGCTAGCGTGAGGCTGGCCTGAGGGTCCAGATCGACCGCCAGCACCCTTTTCCCTAGCTCGGTAAAGGCTGCCCCCAGGTTTACAGTGGAGGTGGTCTTACCCACACCCCCCTTTTGGTTAGCGATAGCTGTGATCATCTCTTTGACCTTTAGGGCGAACTATACTGTATTAC
>JACQTR010000079.1 GCA_016210705.1 Chloroflexota bacterium
AAATAAAAAAATCCAATTAAAACATAAAGATTCCGTAAAAACCCTTGCATCGAGGTAAGCTTTATGGTATAGTGACACAAATAATATAAGGGACCGCTAGGGGAGCCTTATAGGCTGAGAGGGTGGGTAAATGCCCACCGACCCTGGAACCTGATCTCGGTTAATTCCAGCGTAGGAAAGCGGTAGGGAATTCAAAACCGAGAAGTAAGAGTTCTCGGTTTTTGTTATGTTATTATGGAGGGCGACATGACCCAAATGGAGTTGGCCTGCCAAGGGGTCGTAACTCCGGCCATGGCCCGAGTGGCGGAGAGAGAGAGAGTCGATCCCGAGTTCATCCGCCAGGGTGTGGTCGAGGGAACCATCGTAATCCCTGCCAATGTCGGCCACCATGGCTTGGATCCTTGTGGCATAGGCAAGGGACTACGCACCAAGGTCAATGCCAACATCGGCACCTCTTCCGATTACGGCACCATAGAGTCCGAATTAGACAAGTTGCAAGTGCTCACCGCAGCTCAGGCCGATACGGTGATGGATTTAAGCACTTCTGGAAACATAGCCGCCGTGAGGCGAGCTATCCTAGAGGCTACCTCCCTCCCTTTAGGCACCGTACCCATCTACCAAGTGGGCATCAAGGCCATCGAGAACCAGGGTGCTATCGTTGATATGACAATAGACGACCTTTTTGCCGTCATCGAGGAGCAGGCTAAAGACGGGGTGGATTTTATGACGGTGCACTGCGGGGTAACTCAGACCGCCATCGCTCGCCTCAAGGAGGAGGGCAGGGTGGTGGACGTAGTTTCCCGAGGAGGTGCCTTCCTCATAGGGTGGATGCTCCACAATGAGCAAGAAAATCCCCTTTATGCCGAATATGATCGGCTGTTAGAGATCGCTCGCCAATATGAGGTCACCCTAAGTTTGGGCGACGGGTTGCGCCCCGGCGGCTTGGCGGATGCCACCGACCGAGCCCAAATGGAGGAGTTGCTCACATTGGGAGAGTTGGTGGAGAGGGCTCGTGAAGCAGGAGTCCAAGTAATGGTGGAGGGCCCAGGCCATGTCCCCCTGGATCAGATCACGGCCAACGTCCAGTTGCAAAAGCGAGTATGTAAAGGCGCTCCTTTTTATGTGCTTGGGCCTCTGGTTACCGATGTGGCCGCCGGCTATGATCACATCACTGCGGCCATCGGCGGGGCTATAGCTGCCGCCGCCGGTGCAGACTATATATGCTATGTCACCCCTACCGAGCACCTCTCCCTACCCGATCCCGAGGATGTAAGGGAAGGGGTCATGGCTGCCCGCATTGCCGGCCACGCCGCCGACGTCGTGAAAGGGGTAAAGGGAGCCTGGGAATGGGATCGGGAGATGTCTATGGCTCGTAAAAGGCTCGATTGGAATCGCCAGATGGAGTTGACCATCGATCCTCAACGGGCCCGTCGTCTCCATACCCGTCATGCCACCACCAGCGATGCTTGCAGCATGTGTGGTGCCTATTGTGCCATGGATTTGGTGGCGAAATATCTGGGGGTTACCGCCCCTCGCTGCTAACATTTTAATAACAAAGGAGGTTTTAGTATGCCCATATTCCAACCGGTAGATGAGAAAGACGTCACCCGAGCCATCGTAGGCAGTTTCTTGCGCCAGTTTGAGGAATATGCCGAAAGCGATGTGATCATCGTAGGCGCTGGCCCCAGTGGCCTAGTAGCTGGAAAAGAGCTAGCCAAACGGGGCTTGAAGATCCTCATTGTGGAGCGCAATAATTATCTGGGCGGGGGCTTCTGGATTGGGGGCTATCTCATGAACAAAGTAACCCTCCGCGGCCCGGCTCAGAAAGTCCTAGATGAACTAGGGGTTCCTTATGAGGAGGCAATCCCTGGTCTTTATGTGACCGATGGCCCTCATGTTTGCTCCAAGCTCATCGCTGCCGCCTGCGATGCCGGGGTTAAATTTGCCAATATGACCATTTTCGACGATGTGGTGCTGCGAGAGAACAATCGGGTAAGCGGTGTGGTCATTAACTGGACTCCTATAGCTTCCTTGCCTCGGGAAATCACTTGCGTTGATCCTGTAGCCTTGGAGTGCTCGGTGGTTATCGACGCTACCGGCCATGACGCCTGTGTGGTGAAAAAGCTGGAGTCACGGGGTCTGGCTCATACTATTGGCTTCGGCGCCATGTGGGTGGAGAGATCCGAGGACGCCGTGGTGGAACACACTGGCGAAGTCCACCCCGGCCTAATAGTAGCCGGAATGGCCGTCTCCACCGTTTATGGGCTGCCCCGAATGGGCCCCACTTTCGGTGCTATGCTCCTCTCGGGCCAACGGGCGGCAGATGCGGCCGCCGAGATGCTCGCCAAGGTTCGGGTCGCCTAACGCCCTTAGCTTGACATGGTGGCTGCTCTTTTAAGGTGCATCCACCTCTATGGCGAGCCCTTGGCCCCTACCCTGGACTTGACCCAAATCGCCGATTACGGGAGGAGGTTATTCCCCTCTCTAAACTTTGATGTAGGAGACAGCATTTTCGGTCTTCTCCGGAGCTGTGCTGGAGACGACGTTTTAATCCGCTGGGCGGAGAGTTTTGCTATAGCCAAGGTAAGGAACCCCATGCGGCGGGGTGGTGATTTCCAACCTCTGCCCGGTGAGATTGCCTACGAGAGGCGGCGTTTGGCCAACCCGCAGAGCCGAGCCTCTGGAATCCTCTACGATGGCTATAAACTTATGGCCCTCCTGCGGGAACTTATCCCAACAGCCGAGGCCGATCTTGGCCATCTCCACATCGTTTTTACTAACCAACTCTTTGGCACCTGGGACGAGGGGGATGGTCGCTACCATGCCCGGGTCAGCCTTTACGGGTTTCCCACCATCATATCCACAACCGGCATCGTGGAGGCGCCGGCTAAGCCCAGGGAGTACTATTTCCTCAAGCAGCAGTACGCCCTCCTGGGGATAGACGATGCCGCTGCTTTAAACTTCGGCGGCCGTTTCCAAGGGCGCTTTCTGGAGTACGACGATGAGCGGCTCACTGAGGTCATGAAGGGTTACCTGATGCAATCCGTCTTCTACCAGCTAACAGGGGATCCCTTCTGCCAGGATAAAAACTGCCGACTTTACAATGCCCACTGGCAGGAGGAGGTACTACGCGCCCAGCTCGGCGGGCAGTACGAGTTTTGCCCCTTTCACCAACAACAACTCCTAGACTGGAGAAGCGGCGGAGGCCCAATTTGAGGGCCGAGATCGTCTCAGTGGGCACCGAGCTTCTGCTGGGGCAGATAACGGATACTAACGCATCCTACCTGGCGGGGCAATTGCCGACCCTAGGGATCGACCTTTACTGGGTCTCCCAGGTAGGAGACAACCAAGAGCGTTTAGTGGAGGTCTTGAGCCGTGCCTTGAACCGCTCCGATCTCGTCATCACCACTGGCGGTTTGGGTCCCACTCAAGACGACATTACCCGGGAAGCCATCGCCGCTCTGTTAAGGGAGGAGATGACCGTTGACCCCGAACTGGAGCGATGGCTGCGGGGATTTTTCCAAGGGCGGGGGTTGCCCATGCCCCAGGGCAACATCAAACAAGCCATGCTCATCCCCTCGGCCCGTCCCATCCCCAATCCCCAAGGGACAGCCCCCGGCTGGTGGGTGGAGCGGGATGGCCGTATTATAGTAGCCATGCCCGGGGTACCCCGAGAGATGTATCGCATGTGGGCAGAGAAGGTGGTTCCTCGGCTTCGCTCCCGATTGGGGGCGACGGTAATATCGTCCCGAACCTTCAAAACCATGGGGCTCTCCGAGGCGGCGGTGGATGAGCTTATAGCTCCCCTTCTTGTCTCCACTAACCCCACCTTGGCTACCTACGCCAAAGCCGACGGCATCCAGGTGCGCCTCACCGCCAAGGGAGATAGCGATGAGGAGACCGAATCCTTGATGGCCCCGATGGAGGCTCGCTTACGCTCCCTTTTGATCCCCTATATTTGGGGAATGGACGATGATACCCTGCCCGGTGTCATCGGAGCCCTCCTTCGGGAGCGCGGCCTTACCCTGGCAACCATGGAATCTTGCACCGGTGGGCTTCTAGCCGCCGCCGTAACCGATGCTCCTGGGAGTTCCGATTATTTTAAAGGGGGTATAATAACCTACTCCAACGCCATGAAGGTGGTTTGGCGTGTGGACAAAGTCCTTATCGAAGAGTACGGAGCAGTCAGCCCTCAGGTGGCAGAGTCCATGGCCCGGGCCGCTTGCCAGCGTTTGGGAGCGGACGTGGGCATAGGTATAACCGGAGTGGCCGGCCCCGGCGAATTGGAGGGCAAACCCGCGGGCACCGTCCACATCAGCGTGACCGATGGCTGCCAAACAAGAACTATTTCCCCCCGCTATCCTCCCGACCGGACCAGCGTTAGGCAACGGGCAGTCATGGCAGCTTTGCTGGAGTTGAGACGCCTTCTACTAAGTTCAGATTAAGATAGCCTCAACTATTCGGAGATGGCCGGCTCTCCCGAGACGTAACCTCCCCTGTCATCCGAGATCTACGGCCCCGGTATAAAGCTACCAAGACAGGCGGTGCCAGCAAAGTGGTGACCAGACTCATAAAAACGACCACCGAAAAGATATCATTGGAGATAACACCTATGCCGCTGCCGATGCTAGCGACCACCAAACCAACCTCGCCTCGGGGTGACATACCTGTGCCAATAATAAGGACCGACCGGAAAGGAAGCCCAAGCGAGGCAAGACCACCGCCGATGAGCTTCCCGATGATGGCTAAAGCCGTGATACCTAAGGCTATGCTCAAAATCTCTGCACCTCGAAATGCGGAGAGATCCACCTTGGTGCCGATAATTACGAAGAAAAAGGGCACTAGGAATTCATAGATCGGCATGGCCTGTCGCTCCAAATTGAACCTTTCTTTAGCTTCGGCCAGCATCATACCCGCCAAAAAGGCTCCGATGATGGCTGCTAGTCCAATGAATCCAGCCAAGGCAGAAAGGCCCAGCATGAGGACTATGGAGAAAAAGAAAGGTGCGTTGTGAACCCTGATCCGCTCTAAATGAATACTATATTGCCGAATCATCCTGGAACCCACCAAAGCGGCAAAGGCCACGAAACCTATAGCGGTCAACGCCGTTAAGCCTAGCTCCAGGACACCCACCTCTCCACCGCTGAAACCTCTAATGCCCGCCAGCAATAATAGGGCCAGGATATCATCTACCACCGCCGCCCCCAAAATAACGCGAGCCTCCCGAGTACGTAACGCTCCTATATCCCCTAGCACCCTTGCCGTAATGCCCACGCTGGTAGCCACCATAGAGGTAGCCACAAAAGCAGATTCCGTGTTGCTGTGACCGATGGCCCAAATAAAGCCAAAACCTAGGGCGAAAGGGAAAAGGACTCCAAGAACCGCCACCAATACAGACCGAGCACCAACATCTACTAGATCCCGAAGGCGCGTCTCCAACCCAACAAAGAAGAGAAGGATAATAACCCCTAGCTCGGCGATGACATCCAAAACCATGGTCATCGCTTTCCCAGCCGCCAGGACATCGCCGTCGAAGTGAGTAATCAAGGTACTATCGGGGGTGCCCACCAGCCCAAGGGCGTGGGGGCCTATCAACACTCCAACCAAAACCTCACCTACGATGGGCGGCTGGCGTAATCGAACAAATAGCTCCCCGGCCCCTTTAGCGGCAGCAAAAAGAATGAACAAATTGACCAATATACTTGTGATATCTTCCACAGCTTAGCTCTAATAACCGTTAACCATGTTTTTACAGCTATGGCAGAATATCACAAATAAAATAAGGGCGTCAACGCGACAACCCAACGCTAGGGAACGATACTAAGACTTCTTAACCCACCCTACATGATGATATAGGCTACTGTGGAGCTTCCTGCGACTTTCTTTCTTGCCCCAAGGGAATCGCTTTTGTTATAATATAAGCTAATACGTTAGCCATGCTTAATTCGCATGTTTTAGTACTCAATCAGAATTACGAACCCCTCAACGTGTGTAACGCTCGCCGGGCTTTGGTTCTCCTTCACCAGGGCAAGGCCGAGGTATTAGAACACGGTCAAGGAGATGTTTCTTCCCCATCATTGCGCATCCCAATGCCTTCGGTGCTCCGCCTCGTCTACCTTATTAAACGCCCTCGCCCCCAAGGTAAGCTGACTCGACGCGATATTTTTGCCAGAGACGGCTACGTTTGTCAGTACTGCGGCAAAGAGAC
>JACQTR010000088.1 GCA_016210705.1 Chloroflexota bacterium
GCTTAGAAATCGGAACAAGGGCTAAGTAGATACACAATTTATGTTAATAAACTCTAAGCTCTTTTTGTTATGAAATCTAGAAAGAAATCGCTCATGCCTAAAATCTTGCTCTCCATCATCGCGTTTCTTGGTCTCCTCACCCTCTCCTGTGGCACGGCCAATATCAACTTCCACACCACGGTGAGGGCCTCGGGGAACGTGACCCAGGAAATATCCATGGAGGGCACCGGAGCTATGGCCCAGGCCATCAGAGAAAGCGCCAACCCCGTGGGAGCCAAAGCCAAGGGTTGGGCAGTAGAGCAAAAAGAGACTAAAGATGGCTACCTCCTTAAGATGAGTAGAGATTTCAAAACAGGCGATATTATGGAGCTACCCTTTGAAGGCACCGAACCTACCTTCAATTATGACGTTAAAAAGGGTTTCTTTTCCCGAACCTATGAGTTTAGGCTGAAAATTCCGGCCAGCGAAGGGAATGTACCCCTCTCCGAGGTAGACGGAGAGTTCTCCATGCTTGGGGAGGCATTGCAAAAAGCCCTTTTGGAGTCGTTCAAGTTCTCGTGGACCCTGACCTTACCTGGGAAGATAACACAAACCAATGCCGATGAGAAGACTGAGACCTCGGCCACTTGGTACTTCCCTCTCGATAAGCTTTCCCAAGAGCGAGACCTTTCTGTGGAAAGCCGTTCCACCAACTGGATGAATATCGCTCTTATGGCTGGGGTGATAACGGCGGTTGTGGTAGCGGCGACAGTAGGGATGTTTTTTTTACTAAGGAAACGCCCTGCTTCGCCGTCCGGTGAGGATTAGCAAAGGCATGAAGCATCTTTTAGTGACCGGTGGCGCGGGATTCATCGGCTCCAACTTTGTGCGTTGTATCTTTGGGAAATATCCCCAATACCAGGTGGTTGTCCTGGATAAGCTGACCTACGCCGGTAACCTGGAGAATTTGAAGGACGTGGCGACCAACCCCCGTTACACCTTCGTCCATGGCGATATATGCGATGCTGCGCTGGTGGATAAAGTGATGCAGGAGTACGGCATAGATGCCATCGTCAACTTCGCCGCCGAGACCCACGTGGATCGCTCCCTCTTGGAGCCGGCCAGCTTCCTCATGACCGATGTTTACGGCACCTACGTCCTTTTAGAGGCAGCCCGTCGCTTTGAGATAGAGCGCTTTCTCCAAGTGAGCACTGATGAGGTCTACGGCCATATCGAGCAGGGCTCGGTTAAAGAAGATGCCCCCCTATCCCCTCGCAGCCCCTATTCGGCCAGCAAGGCGGGGGCGGACATGATGGTACAAGCCTATTATATAAGTCACGATGTACCAACCTTCATCACCCGGGGCTCCAACACCTTTGGTCCCTACCATCATCCGGAGAAGCTCATACCCCTGTGCATTACCAATGCCTTAGACGATTTGCCTCTACCCATATATGGTGATGGTCGTCAGGTGCGTGACTGGCTCTATGTAGAGGACCACTGCTTTGGAATTGACGTAGTTCTGCACCAAGGCAAAGTGGGCGAGGTATACAACTTAGGCGGCGGCAATGAGCGCTACAATTTAGAGGTAGTGCAGGCTATCCTAAAGCTTTTGAGTAAGCCCGATGCCCTTATTCGCCATGTGGCCGATCGGCCTGGCCACGATCGCCGCTACTCGTTGGACTCCACCAAGCTCATTTCTCTGGGCTGGCAGCGCACCCAATCCTTTGAAAAAGCCCTGGCCCAGACAGTGCAGTGGTATCGAAATAACGAGGCTTGGTGGCGCAAAATAAAAGGCGGCGAGTTCAGCCAATACTATCAAAAGCAATACGGCCAGCGATTGGCCAATCCCGGATCAGGCCAAATACAATAGCCTCGCTAGCTTTAGAAACAGGGTAGGTAGAGGCTCTACCAATTGGAGGAATCTGTAAGTAATCAGGCTGATTCCACCGCCGATTAAAGCTCCCCCTACAACATCTAAAGGATAATGTACCCCCACATATACCCTGGCAAAGGAATAAAGGGCAGCTAGCGCGTAAAGAACAACGCCTCCTCGATGGTTGCCGATCCAAACTGCCGTGGCCACCGCAAAGGCCACCGTCGCCGGGTTGCTGGGGAAAGACGAGTCCGTTGGAGGGTAAAAAAGCATATTTACCTCATGCCCCACGAAGGGTCGCGGGCGAAAATATAGCCGATTGAGGATAAAAAGGGCTAGGTTGGCAAGGCTTATGCTTACCACTGCCAGGATGACCACCCTTTGATAGCGTTCCCTCTGCTCCACGCCTCGGCCAGCGAACCACAAACCCAGGAGTATAAGTGATAGAAGCACCGGCATAAAGTAATCAGTGGCCATCAGTGTTAGGAAGCGGTCCATAATATTTACCCTTCCTGCTAGATCGTTGATCCAATAGAAGAGCTTCAGATCAAAAGATTGCATCTCTACCTGGTTTCCCCCAAGATACGGCGAAGCCGCTTAATAGTTTCCTTGGGGCTCAAGATTCCAGTTTTCCTGCGAATGCGCAGGAGCCAAGCCTGAATATAGGTCATTTCTTCCAGGGCTCCAAGGCCCCGGCTTCGCGCAATATTAGCCGGAGGATCGTCCTTAGCGAGAGATCGTAGCAGAGCCTTTATTAGAGAAGAGAAAAAAATAGTAAAGACAATGGCACAAATGGCGGCAGCGGCAAAGAGCACCAGTTGTGGTCCCCCCTCCAACCCAGCCACCCGCCAATCCTCTACGTTGAAAAACCACCAGAAAGAAGCACTTACGGCGAAAAGGCCCAAAACATAGCTCCATCGATACTCATCCCACAACAACAACCCCCGGAGTCGTCCACGGGCGGCGGCCACTTGCAAAACCCCGCAGGCGGACACAAATACGAATAAAAAATATTGTAGAGCTGTGTTACTACCCATTAATCAAGCTCCTAAGTAATACCCCTTATGGTGGCCAACAGAAGAACCGGGATTAAAAGGTTAGCCAAGAGACATAAATAGGCAGCCAATCGCTCCTTAGGATGAAGCCAAAAGCCCAACAATTGATTAGCTCCCCATAGGAGCAAAGCAACTAAAGGGAGGTGAAGCATCTCCCTTTGTGATCCCAACTGTTCCACCCCCACCGCAGAGGTAGAGGGCAAAGACAATAAGGGGGGAAGGGAGGGATATACATAAAATACATAGGCCAACAAAAAGAGGTTCATTAGTAGCCCGGCCACGGATATTTTTCGAGCCCAAGGATCCTGCCAAAAGGATAAAGAGTCGAAAGGCCAGCGCCGGTTTTCATGACTAACCATCTCCATGGATCCCAGCCTCCGGCGCAATTTGACCTCCAAAGCGAACTGCTTGGGGTTGGCTACCGAAATAGCGTAAGCCAGGCCTGGGGTAAGTATATATAGAAGCTCCCTAGATGAACGGGGGCTTGTGTAAAAAAGGGTCTCGCCCACGCCCTTTACCTTGCCTCTCCCCACCCGATAACCAAACCAGCGAATAGTCCTGAATCCCATTCGCGGACCCTCTTTTTGACCCCAAACCAACCCAGTTATGGCCCCCAAAGGGATAACATGCTGGCTGTTGGCCCACCTAATAACCAGCCGGTTTCGATCCAGGCTATAGCGCAGGCTCCAACAACCATAACTCCAAAAGGCGAATAGAAGGGCTAGAAGCAAGAGAGAGAAAGCAAGAAGACTCAAACCTAAGGTGGCTAAAGAGGGGCTCCTTCGACTTAAGTCTTGTCCCAGCACAGCTGCCGCTGTACCCAGAGCCAGGGTGAAACTACATCCTACCAACGTCCCCTGGACGCGCTTTGGCCGAAACTCCATAGCCTCAACCTAGGCTTTTACCAATTTACGATAGGCCGGAGTGCACCAATCTAAGTAACGCTCATTCCGACCATATACTACATCAAAGTAAATCCGTTGCAATTCTTTAGTGATAAGGCCGATCTCGCCATTACCTACGAGACGGTGATCGATCTCGAGTATCGGAGTTACGTGAGCGGCGGTTCCCGTCATAAAGCACTCCTCAGCCAAATAAAGCTCGCTACGATCTATGGAGCGTTCTATAGTCTCCAAACCAAATTCGTTTTTGGCCAAGGTAATGACGGTATCCCTGGTAATGCCTATTAGGATATTGTCTGAGGAGGGAGGAGTAACTAGACGACCATTGCTAATAATGAAGATATTCTCGCCGCTGCCCTCGGAGACATGACCATCATGGCTAAGGAGAATAGCCTCATCGTAGCCATTTTCGATGGCCTCGGTCTTGGCCAAAGCGCTGTTAACGTAAAGCCCTGTTATCTTGGCTCGAGCCGGAATAACAGTGTCCTCTATTCGCCGCCAAGTGGAGGTGCAGCAGCGGATCCCTTTCTCTATGTCTAAGTAAGGGCCAAAGGGGACAACGAAGAGAAGAAAGTCATCCTCCAGGCCATGCAAGCGAACCCCAACCTCCTCGGAACTCTTGTAAGCCAAAGGACGTACATAAATATCTTCCCGATAGCCGCACATTTCTACCAACTGCTCCACTAGCGAACAAAGTTCATCGGCAGTGTAAGGGATATTTATTTTCAATATACGGCAACTCTGGAGAAGGCGCAGCAAATGCTCCTTAGCTCGAAAAATGTAAATTTGCTCCCGATCGTTGTTCCAGTTGCCTCGAATGCCCTCAAAGCAAGCAGTCCCATAGTTGAAGGCGTGGGTCACGAC
>JACQTR010000093.1 GCA_016210705.1 Chloroflexota bacterium
GCCGATGCCAAGATTATAAATAGCGATGACCTAACCATCGAGGAGGTTCTGGCCGTGATCGAGGGCCTACTTTAGGGGGCTCAATGCCTTTCTTGTATCCCATATGCACCACTATGATGAAAGAGGCCCTCTTGCTCCTCAGCCAATGGCATGTGAAGGGACAGGATAACGTCCCCTCTCAAGGCCCCCTCATCATCGCTGCTAATCATTTGAGCTTCATTGATCCCCCCCTCCTAGCCGCCAGCATCCCCCGACGGATCGCCTTTATGACCAAGGAAGAGGCCTTTGCTCCCCCAGGAGGTTTTTTTATCCGTAACTACGGAGCTTTCCCAGTACGCCGAGGCCGATGGGATAGAAATGCTCTGCGGCAGGCTAATCAACTGTTGAAGGAAGGGGGTGCCTTGGGAATGTTTCCTGAGGGCACCCGAAGCTGGGGACGAGGCTTGCAGCGAGGCTATTCCGGAGTGGCAATCATCGCCAGCCGCTCGGGAGCACCTATCTTGCCGGTTGGCATCGCCGGCAGCGAAAGGGTGAAGGGTCTAGCTGACGTCTTTAGTAGGCCCGCCATAACGGTCAGGCTGGGGCGGCCTTTCTTTCTACCCCAAACCAATGGCCAGCGTAACAACTATCAGCTCTCCTTCGCCACCGACCTTATTATGAAACACATAGCCAGCCTACTTCCGTCCTATTTGCAAGGGATATACCAAGAGCAAGATAGTGGAACCAAAAAAGAGCTTGAATTGGTGGAGGTGGGCTAGTAAGAGTTATGGAAATCTACCGCGCCTCGGCCATGGGATTTTGCTTCGGGGTAAGACGAGCCTTAGAGATGATGGAAGAGGCAGCCCATAAGGAAGGTCCCATCCAGAGCTTGGGGGCTACCGTTCACAATCGTCAGGTTATGGAGCGCCTGGCTCGTAGCGGGGTGGAGACCGTCGAGTGTTTAGAGGAGGTGCGGGGCCCCAGGGTTGCCATCTCCTCCCACGGAGTAGGGCCCGATGTCATTGAGAAGCTTCAGGGGCAAGGACTCCAAATCCTCGATACCACTTGCGCCTTTGTGCGGCGAGCCCAGAGGGCAGCCCAAAGGCTGGCGCAGGCGGGCTTCACCGTGGTGGTTTTTGGCGACCCCCAACATCCGGAGGTGAAAGGAGTACTCGGCTGGAGCGGAGGTGGCCTGGCTATCCCGCGCTGGGAACCAGGACTTAGGGTGGGACACCGAGTGGGAGTGCTCGCCCAGACCACCCAAAGCTCACCTCACTTCGCCCAATTTGTCTCCCAACTCCTCTGCGACGTAGGGGACGAGCTGAGCGAGCTCCGGGTGGTAAACACCATCTGCAATGCCACCACCCAACGGCAAAGGGCCGCCTTAGAGCTAGCCCAAAGGGTGGATATTATGGTGGTCGTCGGGGGACGAAATAGCGCCAACACCCAGCGCCTGACAGAGATGGTAACCGAGGACGGGGTTGAAACCTATCACATCGAAACGGCAGAGGAGTTGAACCCTGATTGGTTTAAAGACAAACACCGGGTTGGGATAACGGCTGGTGCCTCTACCCCAGACTCAGTAATTGAAGAAGTTGAGCAACGGTTGAAGGCTCTGGTACGGGAAATGACCCCCAGTTTGAGCCATTAGGAAGTTATCGAGTGCTATGTTTAACTTAGGCTACAAAAGATGACCAAATGTGCGGCGTCATCGGTTACGTAGGGCAAAGGACAGCCCTGCCCATCCTTCTGGACGGGCTCCAGCACCTAGAATATCGAGGCTACGATAGCGCTGGCATCGCCCTACTGACCGAAGAGGGTAAATTCACCATCAGGAAAACCATGGGTAAGCTCTCTAGCCTCCTGGCGGCGGTGGCCGATAATCCCCCAGGGTTGACGGGTATAGGGCACACACGATGGGCGACTCACGGGAAGCCTTCGGCTGTAAACGCTCATCCCCATCTGGACTGCAAGGGAGAGATAGCCGTCATCCACAACGGTATCGTAGAAAATTACATGGAGTTGAAGCGGGAACTCCTGGCCGAGGGCCACACCTTCGTCTCAGAAACGGACACCGAGGTACTACCACACCTGGTGGAACGCTATCTGAGGTACGGGGATGACCTGGAAGGGGCCGTGGCTAAGGCTTTGGGCGAGATCAAAGGGGCTCACGCCCTTATGGTTATGAGCCGGGCCCGCCCCGACCGAATTATCGCTGCCCGAGTAGGCAACGCCGGCGGCGTCATCGTCGGCTATGGAGATGGCGAAATGTTCCTGGCTAGCGACCTACCCGCTCTCTTGCCATATACCCAGAGGGTGGTTTTCCTGGCCAACCGCGAGCTAGCTGCGGTGACGGCGACCGGGGCCACCTATTTTAACCCTCAGGGTAAGATCTTAGGGAAAAACCCACAAACCGTATCTTACGATCCTGTAGCCGCCGCCAAGGGCGGCTATAAGCATTTCATGTTTAAGGAGATCATGGAGCAGGCGGAGACAGTAACCGACGCCCTTAGGGGTCGGCTAGCTTTCAGCCCCCCCGATATTCTCTTAGAGGAGATCCCTTTCTCCGAAGACAAGCTCCGTACCATAAATCGTGTGGTACTGGTGGCCTGTGGTACCAGCCTACACGCCGCCATGGTAGGCCGCCAATTTATAGAGAGCCTGGCTCACCTCCCCACCCAGGCCGAACACGCCTCGGAGTTTCGCTACCGCGACCCCGTGGTGAGCCCGGATACCTTAATGATTTCGGTGGGACAATCGGGAGAGACAGTAGACACCTTAGCGGCTATGGAAGAGGCAAAGGTTAAGGGTGCTCCCCAGATTACCCTTTGCAACGTTATGGGCTCCCAGGCCACCCGCATCGCCGATGCCGTTATTTCTCTTCGCGCCGGGTTAGAGATCGGAGTGGCCAGCACCAAGACCTTCACCTCTTCCTTAGTGGTCCTTTATCTTCTAGCGGCCTATCTGGGCAAGATACGAGGGGCCATTTCGGCCGAGGACATGGAAGCCCTAACCCAGAACCTGGTCCGACTGCCCGACCTAGTGGGCCGGGTTTTAGAAGGAAATGATCAATACCAACACCTAAGTCACCATTTCTTCCGTCTTGCCAATTTTCTCTATTTAGGCCGAGGGATAAACTATCCTATTGCCCTAGAGGGAGCCTTGAAGCTCAAAGAGGTTAGCTACATCCATGCCGAGGGCTACCCTGCGGGAGAGATGAAACATGGCCCCATAGCCCTCATCGATGAAAACATGCCGGTGGTAGCCATCGCCGTGCGCGACCAGGTATATGACAAGATGGTTAACAACATCGAGCAGGTTAAAGCTCGAGATGGATTGGTTATCGCCGTGGCCACCGAGGGGGACAAAGAAATAGCCTCTAAGGCGGATCACGTTATCTACGTACCTCCCACTCCTCCCCTATTGAGCCCGATGGTGACGGCCGTGCCCCTTCAGCTATTGGCCTACCACATCGCCGTTAGAAGGGGATACGACGTAGATCAACCAAGGAACCTAGCCAAAACAGTCACGGTAGAATGATCAAAACCCAAAGGAGTACCATGATTTGGGAAAAATTCGGTATCTACCTCAATGTCAAAGAGAATAAAGTGATGAGGATCAATTCCCCTTACGCGATCCCTTCTGGAGAAGAATGGGTGTTCCTAACCGCTGATGTCAATATGCCCCTACTAGGCATTCGGGAGTTGGTCCGACAAAAGGGGCTAACCTCCAACCCTGAAGGGGTTCAGTGGGCTTAGTAGCGGAGGCTATATCTCTATCTATTGTGTCCAACCTTAATATGGTATAATGAAATACTGCCTAGAATACTAAAGAAGGATAAAAGCAATGAGCAAAGGGTTCACCCTCTGGTTTCACCAAGTGAACAAAGGGGATGTGCCCTTGGTGGGAGGCAAGGGCGCTAATCTGGGAGAGATGACCCAAGCCAACATCCCAGTTCCTCCCGGTTTTATAGTTTCGGCGGAGGCTTATTTTTATTTTTTAGAGAAGGCGGGGCTGGAGAGAAAAATAAAGGGGTTCTTGGATACCCTAGACATCAATGACAGCACACGGCTCCAAGAGGTAGCAGCCCAGATTAAGCAGACCATCATGGAATCACCCATGCCCACCGAAATTGCTGAAGAGATCTCTCGAGCCTATAGAGAGATGAGAAAAGGCCTAGTGGCCGTACGCTCCTCGGCCACCGCTGAGGATCTACCTGAGGCCTCCTTTGCCGGCCAGCAACGAACCTTTCTTAATGTTCAAGGAGAGGCCGAGGTAATTGCCGCCGTCCAGGGCTGTTGGGCCTCCCTCTTCGAGCCTAGAGCCATTTTCTATCGCCACCAACAGGGTTTCGACCATTTTAAGGTGGGGGTCGCCGTGCCCGTCCAGGAGATGGTGCAGTCGGAGGCCTCAGGGGTTATGTTCACCTTGGATCCCATAACCAACGATAAAGACAAAATAGTTGTGGAGGCGGTATTCGGTTTGGGGGAGACAATAGTGTCAGGGGAGGTCACCCCCGACCTTTATGTAGTGGACAAAAAGCGCCTGGAAATACTGGACAAAAGGATAGAGAGGCAAGAGTGGGAATTGGTAAGAAACCTAGAAAAACGCCGTGATGGCGACGAGAATAATATCCAAGCCACCATTCCTCCGACTGAGCAGAGCCGGCAGAAGTTAGCTGATAAAGAGATCATCGCCTTGGCCCAAATAGGTCGGAGAATCGAGGAGCTCTACCAATTCCCCCAGGACATCGAATGGGCCAGAAAAGATAATCACCTATATATCGTCCAAGCTCGGCCGGTCACCACCCTGGAGTTGGCCCAGGAGAGTGCCGAATCTGTAGTTTTGTCTGAGGCCCGCGTTCTCCTTTCTGGCTCACCGGCCAGCCCAGGAATCGGCGCCGGGCCCGTTAAGACCATCAACGATGCTTCTGAAATCAACATCGTGATGGCGGGCGATGTGTTGGTAGCAGAAATGACCACCCCCGACTTCGTTCCCGCCATGAAACGGGCAGTGGCTATCGTCACCGATAGGGGTGGGCGAACCGCCCACGCCGCTATCGTCAGCCGGGAGCTAGGCATTCCCTGCGTGGTGGGAACCAAAGACGCCACCCGCATTTTAAAATCAGGCCAAATGGTCACGGTGGATGGCTCCAGAGGCAAGGTCTATGAGGGGAAAATTCTAGAGACGAAAGTCGCTCCCAATGTTATTCGTCGCCGTCATCTAAAGACCAGGACAAGGCTCTATGTTAACCTGGCAGAGCCTGAACTGGCGCCGGTTGTGGCAGCCCGGGACGTTGATGGGGTTGGCCTCCTTCGTGCCGAATTCATTATCGCCCAAATCGGGGAACACCCCAACTACATGCTCAGCCAGGGTCGGGGGCAAGAGTTTATAGACAAGCTGGCGGAAGGTCTCACCCAGTTTGCGACCGCCTTCTATCCTAGACCCGTAGTCTATCGCACCGCAGACCTCAAAAGCAACGAATACCGCAGCCTCAAAGGAGGCGAGGCATACGAAGAGGTAGAGGAAAACCCCATGCTAGGGTACCGGGGAGCCTCCCGATATATCAGCGATCTAGCGGCCTACAAACTGGAGCTGGAGTCCATAAAGCGAGTTAGGCAGCACTATAATAACCTTTGGGTTATGATCCCCTTCGTACGCACCGTAAAGCAACTGGCCGAAACCAAAAAACTCTTATCCGCTTACGGCCTTCGCCGCTCGCCCACCTTCAAGTTGTGGATGATGGTAGAGGTCCCCTCCAATATCTTCCTCCTGGACAAATTCATTGACGTAGGCATTGATGGCATTTCCATTGGCTCCAACGACCTTACCCAGCTGATTTTGGGTATAGACCGCGACAACCCCAAATTGGCCGAGGATTTCGACGAGCGGGATGAGGCGGTTATGATGGCCTTGGAGATGGCCATCAAGACAGCGGCCCGAAGGGGCATTACCTGCTCCATATGTGGCCAAGCCCCCTCCGTCTACCCAGAGCTCACCAAGAAGCTGGTAGAATGGGGTATTACCTCGGTCTCGGTGGCCCCAGACACATTGGACCAAACCAGGGAGCTCATCGCTCGAATGGAGAGAAGGTTAGCCAAGGCCCAGGGCGAGGGCGCTCCGTCCTCTTAACTAACGTATCAGTTTAAGATGCCCCTATATCCTAGCTGCAGCCATTGTGCCACATGATGTACCATAATGTTCGTCAACGACTGGAAACCAAAGAGGAGGCTCTTTCTACCTACGCAATACGCAGTCGCCTATCTCGGGGAAGGCAAAGACCTGAGGAGCCTTGTCCAGTGCGCACTGCTTTCCAGCGAGACCGAGACCGCATCATCCACTGTAAGGCCTTTCGCCGCCTTAAGCACAAAACCCAGGTTTTCATCGCTCCTGCCGGCGACCATTACGTAACCCGATTAACCCACACTTTGGAGGTAGCGCAGATCGCGCGCACCATCTCCCGAGCCCTGAACCTCAACGAGGACCTCACCGAGGCCATGGCCTTGGGGCACGACCTGGGACATACCCCATTTGGCCACATCGGCGAGGATGTACTAAACCAACTTTATCCTGAGGGTTTTCGCCACAACGAACAAAGCCTTCGGGTAGTGGACATACTGGAAAACGATGGTCTGGGCCTCAATCTTACCCAGGAGGTAAGAGAAGGTATCCTTAATCACTCAAAATCAGGAGAGGAGATTCTGGGTCAAGGCTGGGGCCATGCCCCTACCTTGGAGGCCGAAGTAGTCAAAATTTCCGACTCGGTGGCCTATCTTAATCACGACATTGACGATGCCATCCGGGCTGGCCTTATCAGCGATGAGGATCTACCCGCATCGGTAATGGCTACCTTGGGTAGCTCCCGATCGCAGCGAATAAATACCCTGGTCTGCGATATAATCGCCGAATCCTGGGCGGCCACGGGAGAGGAGAGACAGGACAGGGAGAAACCCCAGATAACTATGAGCCCCAGGGTTTTAGCGGCGGCCAACGACTTGCGTCAATTTCTATGGCAAAGGGTCTACGAAGTGAGCTCGGTGGGAGAAGCAGAGAGGGCTAAGGAAACGGTGAGCTCTCTTTATCACTATTTTTTAGCCAACGGAGACCAATTACCGGCTGAGTACGGCTGGCGAAGGGATCCTTTAGAACGCCAGGTGGTAGACTACATTGCTAGTATGACTGATAGATACGCCACGGAGATGCTCCAAACGGTGGGGATAAAGCTATAGAGGCCGCATCCTTTATCGTCAAGGGGTGTTTTTAATATAGGGTAACTTAAATGAGCGACGTTGACGAGATCAGACAACGATTAGATATAGTGGAGGTTATCGGCAGCTACGTCCCTTTGCAAAAGGCGGGGCGTAACTTCAAGGCTTTGTGCCCCTTTCACACGGAGAAAACCCCCTCCTTTATGGTCTTCCCCGAGCGCCAAAGCTGGCACTGCTTCGGGGCCTGTGCCACCGGTGGCGATGTCTTTTCCTTCGTTATGAAGCGCGAGGGGCTAGGATTCGGCGAGGCCTTGCGCCTCCTGGCTCCCCGGGCAGGGGTTAGCCTGGATTCCAAACCCCGAGATAGCCAGAAGGAAAAAGAGTTGGAAAGGCTGCGTCAGGCCAATGACGCCGCCGCCAACTATTATCATCATCTCCTACTCCACAATCCCACCGCCGGCGAGGCGCGCGCCTATCTGGAGAAACGAGGCCTTCGTCCCCAAACCATAGAGGACTTTCAGATGGGCTTTAGCCTAGATAGTTGGGACGGCCTACGTCAGCATCTTGCGGAGCGAGATTATTCCACTACAGAGATGGTGGCCGCTGGCTTGTTGGTGGAAAAGGACACTGGTGGAGAACCTTACGATCGTTTTCGGGGGCGATTAATGTTTCCCATATGGGATGAGCGAGGTAGGGTGGTTGGTTTTGGCGCCCGATCTCTGGACGATTCGTTACCCAAATATCTTAATTCTCCCCAGACGGCTATCTTCGATAAAAGTGGTCTCATTTATGGACTCCATCGCGCCCGAGCCGCCGCTCGCCAGCATAACATGGCTGTAATCGTAGAGGGCTACATGGATGTCATCACCGCCCACCAACATGACATTACCAATGTAGTGGCCTCTATGGGCACATCCCTAACCGAAAGACAAATGCGCTTGATTCAGAAACTAACCAAAAATGTAACCCTGGCCCTGGATGCCGACGACGCCGGCGAGGCGGCTACTCTTCGGGGACTAGAGGTAGCTCAACAGACATGGCCCACCAAGGGAGTCCCTATACCCACCTGGCGGGGTTGGATAAAATACCAGGAGGCGCTTGACGGAGAGCTTAAAGTCATTACCCTACCCCCCCACCAGGATCCCGATGATATAATCCGCGAGCGCCCCGAAAGCTGGCAGCATTTAGTGACCGAGGCAAGACCACTTATGGATTATCTATTCGCCTCCGTCACCGCCAAGCTGGACTTGAGCCATCCTCGAGACAAAGGCGCAGCTGTTGACCAGTTGATGCCAATGGTTCAGGCACTGGTCGATCCCATCTATAAGGCCCATTATTTACAAAAGCTGGCCCAAGTGGTAGGAGTGGAGGAAAAGCTCCTCATGGCCAAATGGACAAAGCCTCAGCGTCAGCCCCGAAGGGGAGCCAGCCCAAGGCAGGAAGAGGATGAACGCCCCCTGTTTCCCAGCCGGGAGCCTTTGGAAGAATATTGCCTCGCCCTGCTATTACAGTATAATGAACTTAGGGATAACACCCAGGGACTGGCGGCCGATTGTTTCACCCGCGTGGAGAATCGAGAGGTGTATTTATGGTGCCAGATAGGGACCCAATCCCTGGGTAGTCTGGATGCTAGCCTCCACCAACACTTAGAGTCGTTAGCCACCAAACCCTTGCCCCCAGCTAACCTGGAGAAGCGCCAGGAGGAATTGAAGGACTGCATTAGTCAACTTAAAGAACGAAGGCTAAAGTCATTAAAAATATTGGAGGCCTCCATCCTTCGCGAGCAGGAAGCTGAGGACGACCCCTCGCTACAAATTGTAGAGACCGGTGCTCAATTACAGGAGCTATTTAAAGCTCGGGCGAAAAGGATTGTTAGCTGAGGAGGGAGGGATAGGAAATGATGCCATTGGATGACAAATTGACAACAACAAAGCTATCGACCCCGGACAGAGACGAGGAGGAAACGTTGCTTTCTGACGATCTTTTAGAAGAAACAGACGAACCTGAACCAGTTGTAACATCCCTGGATGAGGATAACCACGACGTTAAGGAGAACGAAGAAGCCACCTCGCAGGGAGAAAAACCATCTTACATCTGGCGCGATGTCTCCCCCATAGATACCGAACCTTGGGGCAAAAAACCAAAGACAAAAGAGGAGTCAGAGCTGGGGGCGGTTGAACTGGAGGAACAGGAAGGTATCGATGATCCCGTCCGAATGTATCTCCGAGAGATTGGGCGAGTGCCTCTTTTGACGGCCGCAGCCGAAAAGCGCCTAGCCCGAAGGCTAGAAGAGAGTCGACACATAAAAAAATTAGAGGAGGAATGGCTGGCCCAATATCGGGAGATGCCTTCGCCCGTAGATATAACTTTGACCTTGCTGGAGCGAGTTTGCCAAGCGAGTCTTTTCCTAGAGACCATCGAGGAGGTGTTGGATCTTCCCCACCAGGCCAGCCTGCAACAAAGGCTCACTCATCCTTCATTGCGAGCGTCCCTTGATGGCGAGTTGGACCAGCTTTTGGCAAGGGAATTAGCTTTGCGTTTAGACAAACCCTTACTCGAGATGGAACAGGCTCAAGTGCTCTTCGCTTTGGATAGCTCCCTCTTCCCCTCGGAGGTATACGGCGTTATTGGAGCCGAAAGCACTCTCGACCAGGTGAAGCAGCTCTTGGCATCGTCCCAATTGCGCGCCCTATTAGAGCCCTATCAAAGACAGCTTCGTCTCCATTACCAACGCCTAAAGGAGGAGGGGGACAAGGCGGATAAATATCTCACCGAGGCCAACCTACGCCTGGTGGTCAGCGTGGCCAAGAAATACATTGGCCGGGGTATGGCCCTCCTTGATCTCATTCAGGAGGGGAACCTCGGCCTCATCAAGGCTGTGGAGAAGTTTGACTATCGCAAGGGCTATAAGTTCAGCACCTACGCCACCTGGTGGATTCGTCAGGCCATAACCCGGGCCATCGCCGACCAGGCCCGTACTATCCGTATTCCTGTGCATATGGTGGAGACAATAAATAAACTCATCCAGGTAGGGCGGCGCCTGGTTCAAGAGTATGGACGGGAGCCCACCAGCGAAGAGATCGCCAAGGGGATGGAGATAACTCAGGAGAAAGTAAGAGAGATCCTCAAGGTATCCCAGGAGCCGATATCCCTGGAGATTCCTATTGGGGAAGAGGAGGACAGCCACCTAGGCGACTTCATTGAGGATGTTACCGCTCAGGCCCCCGCCGATGCCGCCTCCCATCAGCTCCTCAAAGAGCAGGTAGAGGATGTGCTGAATACCCTTACCCCTCGTGAGCGGCGGGTATTGCAACTGCGCTTTGGTCTAGAAGACGGCCGCAGCCGCACTTTGGAGGAGGTGGGCAGGGAGTTTGGGGTCACCAGAGAGCGCATCCGCCAGATCGAGGCCAAGGCCCTGCGCAAGCTCCGCCACCCCTCTAGGAGCCGCAAGCTGAGGGATTATCTAGAGTAACAGCTAGAGCTCAGTAGCCCCCGTAAAATTCCAGCTACCTATTTTCAGCGCCGGCACCCGGTTATAGGGGAACATAGTTTGTTGGAGCCTGGTCTCCCTCCCTATCATCTCCACCCGATTCAGAGCCTCTAGATAGCCCTGAGTGAAGCGCAGATTCCTCACCGGCCGGGTGATCTCGCCTCTTTCGATGAGAAAAGTCCCGTCTCGGGTCATGCCAGTAACGGTGACGGTAAGGGGA
>JACQTR010000094.1 GCA_016210705.1 Chloroflexota bacterium
AGATCGGCCATCGATCCAGGTGGAGAGGATAGCCGGATTCTACCTGCCTTTGCTCAGGCGGAACTATGAAAACCCCGAGCCCCGAGCCGCCGACATCGAACATTTAGCGGCGCTGGCGCAGCGTTACGGTACCCGCCGTCAGTTTCTGACCGAGCTGGTGCTGGAGCCGCCTGTGTCAACCGGTGACCTGGCCGGCCCACCGGTTAAGGATGAGGACTGGCTGGTGCTGTCTACAATACATTCCGCAAAGGGGCTGGAATGGGATGCCGTGTACCTGATACACGCCGCCGACGGGTGTCTGCCCTCCGATATGGCCAGCGGTAATGACGTCGAGATAGAAGAGGAGTTGCGCCTCACGTACGTGGCGATGACGCGGGCACGCGATTTCCTCTACGTGTTGTGGCCGCTGCGCTATTACCACAGGCCATCGGGACTGTCGGCCAACCACAGCTATGCCCAATGCTGCCGTTTCTTGGACAAGGATGTGATCGCCACAATGGATTGTCTTGGCCCCCCCTCCCAGGAGAACCTGGCTGAAGTTCCCTCGGCGGAGCATTTTCGCGACAGTATTCTCGAGCGAATCAAGGACATGTGGCGCTGAGGGTTCAGCATGGGCGAAATCCTGGTGGGCATAACCTCGTGGACGGAGCCGACCCTTATCGAAAGCCGCCGGTTCTACCCGCCCTCGGCGTGGTGTGCTCGAAAAGTTTGAGAAAGAACTTAGGGCTGTGTTGACCAAAGATGTTAAGGGTAAGAGAATATCTGCGCAGTTATTATTAGTTGGCAAAGTTCAAGGCCGGCCAAAGTGCGCTAAAAGCGTCGTGGAGGGAATGACAAGTGCTATTACCAGAATATGTCTCTAAGGATGAAGTAAAGCGGGTCTGCAAGGAGCTCGGTTTTCGAGATTGGTCCACATTGGAGGAGGGCACCATAAGTTTGGAAGAGGCCTCTGTTCTTCTCAGGTTGGTCAATACCAAAAGGATGAACATACCAATCGAGGACTTCAAGCGAGGGCTTGAAGTGGAGCTTGAGCACGGGGCAGCATATGAAGAGGCCAATGTCACTAACAACCACCCCATCTTGACCAGTAAGATTGTCCTAGCACATCTTAATGAGACGCTCGACTACTACAAGCGTCTTGAGGTTATTGAGATCGAGGGGGACTCGATGAAAGCTGTGCTGGCTGGGAACCACGAGAAGATCGAGTCCGAGTACAGAAAGCTGATTGGAGCTCAGGCACTGCTCAGCAATTCAGTGGCGAAGCTGTTAGAGTAGTAGATCTGGCGTTACATCTGCAAGCTTTATTGGGCCTATAGCCATCAGAAGTTTTGGGGGCTCTTGGTGACCATATTTTCGCCGCCTGGTGCATATCACCGTACCATGAAGGCGGCGTGCAGACCAAGGCGGACAGTCAGAACCGAGGCGAACGCCCCATAGCAGTGAGAATGTTGAAGGGCCTGGACAGGACACTTTGCTAGCTTATATAATTTTGCCAGCAATAAGAGTTATAGCCATCCGTCCATCCGATGGTCGTGCATTATGGCTGCTAGTGAATCAAACGAACAGCGACTTGACCAGTTACGTACCTGGAATTTGGTTGTGGGCTTGATCCTGGTAGTACAGGCTGTGGCAATCGCGGTTCTCACAAATAGCTTTTCACTTCCCGTGACAGCAACGTTCATGGCCGGGCCACCCGGAACGACGTCCGAACTTCATCATCTGTTTGACATCCCTACTGGCTGGGGTGTTTTCGCTTTTCTGGCGATCTCGGCTGTCTCCCTGCTAATCATATCGTCGCCTCCCGTCTTCCCGTGGTACAAACGCAACATCAAGCAAGGCCGCAACTACGGGCGGTGGATAGAGTACTTCTTCAGCTCTTCGATCATGATCGTATTGATATCGCAACTCACCGGTATCAGTGATATTGCTGGATTAGTAGCTATCTTCGGCATAAACGCTTGTATGATACTGTTCGGGGCGCTGCAGGAGAAGTATGAAGAACCAGGCAAGGCAAGCCTGCTACCTTTTTGGTTTGGCGCCTTCGGTGGCATCATCCCGTGGATATTAATTGTGATTTACGTCTGGGCACCAGGACTGAGCGTCTCGCCACCTGGATTTGTGTACGGCATCATTTTTTCGCTCTTCCTCTTCTTCAACTGCTTTGCTGTCAACATGGTACTGCAGTACAAGAAGGTCGGTCCGTGGCGGGATTATATATATGGCGAGAAAGTGTACATCCTTCTCAGTCTAACGGCAAAGGTGCTGCTTGCCTGGCAAGTGTTCTTCCCAGTGCTAGCGTAGACCTGTCTGCAAATACCTCAAGTCCCACTGCCATAGGAAAGACAAGACGGTGAAAACACAAAGCAATTAGTATCCGACAGGCAGTTCAAGATGACTACAAAAAAGTACTTGAGCTTTTCGGGGAAGTGGATGCTTCACATTAGGGGGAGCTTGGTGGGCGACAGAGGACTCGAACCTCTTGATCCACTATGGGAAGAGCCACTCCTCGCGAGGTGAGCCCGCCTGCAATGCAGGGTAGGATTTCCAGACTGGTTCTCGAGGTAAAGTGAAAGACAACCTGAGCACGGAACCGGGATATCTAGCTCTATATCGCTCGAGTGAGCTGGAGAAACGCGCCCTGGCGCTCGAAGCGCGGCTGACCGAGTGCGATATTTGTCCCAGGGAATGTGGCGCTAACCGGCTGAAGGGCAAGTACGGCTTCTGCACCTCGGGCGCCTTACCGATAGTCTCATCCTTTTGCGTCCACCGCGGTGAGGAACCGGCAATCTCCGGTACGGGCGGTTCTGGCACTATCTTTTTCGGCAACTGTAATATGCGCTGCGTCTACTGCCAGAACTACCAGATAAGCCAGGACCCAAAGGCGCAGCACGATAATGAGATCGAGACCCGTGTCCTGGCGGAGCGCATGATCTATCTCCAGAACGAGCTGGGATGCCACAATATCAACCTGGTGACGCCTTCCCACTTTGTGCCGCAGATTGTGCGCGCGGTGATGGAAGCGGTGCCGGGGGGACTCCGCTTGCCCCTGGTCTACAATACCAGCAGTTACGATTCACTGAAAACCCTCCGCGAACTGGACGGAATTATCAGTATTTATCTGGCTGACCTACGTTATGCCTCCAACCAATACGGGCAGAAGTACTCTCATGCCCTCGGCTATGTCGAGGCTTCACGCACCGCTATCAAGGAGATGTACCGGCAGGTCGGCAAGCTGGAAGTGGATAATGAAGGTATCGCGCAGAAGGGGCTGATTGTCCGTCACCTGGTATTCCCCAACGGGATTGCCGGTAGCGAGGACGCTCTCGGCTGGCTGGCCAGGGAAGTTTCGCCGGAGGTGTCTGTTAGCATCATGTCGCAGTATTACCCAGCGCACAAAGTCGCTGAGCATAGGTATCCCGAGCTGGCGCGTAAAATAACGCCGAAAGAATATGCCGGAGTAACTGCGTTGGTGGAGAAGCTGGGTATGGAAAACGGCTGGGTGCAGGGGATGGAATCGTCCGAAAACTACCGGCCGGATTTTTCTGCGGAAGGCCCGTATGGCATAAAAAAGCGACGGAGACGGTGAACGAGTTCCGGTGGGCTACTTTCTCTTGCGCTTGGTAAATCCGAAGGTGACTTTGAGCCCGTTATGTTTATCTTTTCTATTGACCCTCTGGATGAAGGTCTGGAGGTCCTCAACGGGTTTATCAATAGCGGCGGCTGTCTTTTTTTTCCTAGACATACAGCAAGCATTGTAGCATACCGTCAGGTCTAAAGGCAAGTGTTGGACGTTTATCCGGTTTGCCCCTCAAATGGATTATCCCATATAGAGAAGCGACCTACGGGGGAGCCACTTTTGGGCCCAGTCTCGAAAAGTACAGGACGCAGCATCTTCGGTGCACTACTATGGGCAATGTCCGGCAGTAGCGCCGAACCCGCCATCACCAACGGTCAGCGGGGCCTCCCCGACGTCCCGGGGAATCAGACCGATGATGGGACCACCGTTGACGTCGTCGGCAGGCGTTCCATCAGTTGCGATCGCCCCCGAATTGGAGCTGTCCACCGTGCATTGACTGAGCGGAGTGATCCCATGCACATGGGCAAAAGCAGGAACCGCAAAGACAATGGTGAAGATCGCTGCTATGAGTACTGCAACCAGAAGCTTCTTCATCGATACCTCCTTGTTTCAGGCATGTCAGCATCCAAGACGATAAGCCAAACACAGGGCTCGCCCGTTGCGCGACGAGCTGCATCATGAACAATAGGGTTCCTTGCCCCTGCTGCTCTATGAAGTCAGCATTGTGGATGTTTGATCGTCTTCATAGGTAAACTCTCCTTTCTGGAGGTCAGCTCCCAATCAATTCCCCGATTATGTCCTCGGCCGCTTGCTCGCAGCCTGGGACATGGGTGCCCTCATGACGCTGGGCGAACCTGCTCACGAAGGCCCCAAGATTTAGACCGAACGGTTCGAGGAAGGACTTGACTTCCATTACAGTCTCAGGCATCTCGCCCCACTGAGCATGATCTGAGATGCCGAGGCCTACGCAGCTGGCAGGAGACTCAGCAAGCGCTGCACCACCTGGCAACACCATCGACAATACTAGTATGCTGACGATGAGTAAACGCCTCATGGCTCACCTCCTTCATCTTTTTCTTAATCAGCCTGTGGCTGACAATTATTGTTGCTGCGCCCGTAGGCTCTCAATCCCCACAGAGCGTTATGGGCGTATCACCTGGTCCGAAAACGGCATTCCAAGGGCCAAGGCTCTTCTCTGGTACTACTTGCTGGAGGCCTGCATAACCTGGGTGGCCAGCGACTGGGTTACCTCCCGGACATGTAAACTTGTCAGCTGGATCACTAGGTGGTTCAAAAGCGGATACCTCGCTTATGGTTCCCGACAAGGAGTACAACTACGGCAAGGGTAGACAACAATAACCTTCGCATTTTACTTTCCCTCCTAACGCCTTCGTATTACTGCGCAGTATCATACAGCGCACATCGTGAAGGGTTTATGAAATCAGAGGTCGGGAATATAAAAAATTCGTGAAGGTTAGATTAGCAATGGCCGGCTCCTCGCCCAAAGTGACGGAAATTACTTCCGCCAGCGACATTTACCCCTTGACAAGAGAACATATGTACTATAGACTTTAGTCCTCTCTTAATATCCTAGAAGTGAGCATCCTAGGTACAACATGGAGATTGCCTGCCTTCTTATTCCATTTTTCCCTCTTCAAGTTGAGGGGCTGCGAGACCCTAAGCTTGAGGGAAGGCCTTTCACTGTGCCGGAGGCCAGGCCAAGACGCCAAGCCGTGACCGATACATCGAAGGAAGCCTGCGGCGTAACATCCGATATGCGTCTCCCCTACCCCCTAGCGCGGCATGGGAAGGCGAAGGGTGTCGCTGTGGGGTTGGATTGTGAGGAAGACTGGCGGCAGGTGCTGATTCGCTTAGAGAATTGTAGCCCGGCGGTGGAGGATGGCGGCGCCGGGTGCGCCTATGTGGATATCGATGGTCTGGCATGCCTGTACCGAGAGGAAGATATCGTGGCCCGCGCTCTGATGGCAACGGTGCCTGCTGGCTGGGGGGCACGTCTGGGCATGGCACAGTCAAAATTTCCGGCATACGCAGCCGCCTGTGTCTCAGGCTCAGGACTATGGGCCAAGGTGCCCGAGGATACAGCCGGGTATCTAGCCCCCTTCCCGGTTGACATTTTGCCTCTGTCTCAGCGCACCATAGAGCGTTTTCGTAGCTTCGGTCTAAAGACCCTGGGACAGATAGCAGGGCTGCCATTGGGCACCCTTCAGGCCCAGTTCGGAAGGGAGGAGGGAGGGCTGGCTTGGGGACTGGCCCAGGGCATCGACCGACGGCCCCTGGTGCCCCTTCGGCGCCAGGTGGTGGTCAAGGAGGCCGTGAGCTTTCCATCTCCGGTGGTCTCCAACGAAGCGCTGCTGATGGCCGTCGAGAACCTCCTAGCTAGAGCCTTCCGCAGAGAAGAGCTGCAGGGGCGCTGGGCCAGGGTAGCCCGGCTGCAGTTTGAGATCGCGGGCGCGCCCGCCTTCGTTAAACGGGTCACCTTCAAAGAGCCCGTTGCCGGGAGGAAGCGGGCTTATTCTGTTTTCAAGAACCTGATGGCCGACCTGCGCATGCCCGGGCCTGTGGAGGCCATCTCCCTCACTCTCTCCCACATCGGCGGTGAAGCGGGCCGGCAGGCCAGCCTCTTCAAGGACGTCCGCCAGCGGGACAACCTGCGCCAGGCCATCTCTGAGCTTCAGGCACGCTTTGGCGGCAGCTCACCTATCTATCAGGTACGGGATTTGGAGCCATGGTCGAGGATACCCGAGAGAAGGCGGGCCCTGGTGCCCTACGGCCCATAGGCCTGCCGCAGCCCATCGAGGTAAGGGTAGTCCCTAACGGATGGCCGGTAGCGGTGCGAGCGGGCCACCGCTGGCTGATGGCTCAGATAGTGGGCCGCTGGCGCATTGATGATGAGTGGTGGCGGGAGCAGCCGGTGTCCAGGATGTACTTTGAGATAGTGCTGGAGAATGGGCACCACTGGGTCATCTTCCAGGATTTAATAGGAAACATCTGGTTTCGCCAGAACCAGGGTTAACGGAAGGGTATATTTGAGCTTTACGGTTTATAGCTATGTATGTCGAGCTTCATTCTCACTCCAACTTCTCCTTCCACGACGGCGCCTCCGCCATCGAGGAGCTGATCATCCGCGCCCGGGAGCAGGGCTATCCCGCCCTGGCCCTTACCGACCACGACAATCTCTGTGCTGCCATGGAGTTCGCCAAGACCGCCAGGGCCTGGGGCATTAAGCCCATCATCGGCGCCGAGCTCACCCTTAAGGGAGACCATCACCTGACCCTGCTGGCGGAAAACCACCAGGGCTACAGCAACCTCTGCCGGCTTATTTCCTATAGCCACATCCAGAGCCCACGCCGGGAGCCTGCCCTTGACCCGGAGCTTTTCGCCCAGCACGCCGAAGGCCTAATCTGTCTCTCCGGATGCGCCAGGGGCCCGATACCCTCCCTGCTTTCGGCATCACATTGGGAGGAGGCCAGAATCCTGGCCCTCCGGTACCTGGACTGGTTCGGCGCAGAAAACTTCTTCCTGGAGATTCAGAACAACTTGTGCTACGGGGACAGAGAACTAAACCGAAGGCTTGCTCTTCTGGCCCAGGAACTGGGCATCGACGTGGTGGCCACCAACAACGTTCACTACCACATGAGAGATCGCCACCGCCTTCAGGACGCTCTGGTGGCCATCCGCCATTGCAGGAGTCTGGATGAGACTCATCGGGAGCAACGGCCCAACTCCGAGTTCTTCCTGAAATCCCCTAACGAGATGGCCGAGCTCTTTGCCGACTATCCCGAGGCGGTAGCCAACACCATCAGGATCGCCGGGCGTTGCACCTTAGACCCGACTCAAGACCTAGACTACCGCTTCCCCGACTACCCCGTCCCCGAAGGCTACAATACTGATAGCTTCCTGGAGAAGCTCTGCTACGAGGCGGCAGCCCGGCGCTACCACACCATCGCCGCCAGGGTGAGGGAACGGCTGGAGGAGGAGCTGCGCCTGGTAAGAAAACATAAGCTATCGGGCTTCTTCCTCATCTATCACGACATCCTGAAGCTGGCTAGGGAGGTGGCCCACGATCTAGGCCTGGGCGATCCCAGAAGGCCCCTGGAGGAAGACCCTCCCGGCAGAAGCCGTGGCTCTTCGGTAGCCCTCCTCATCGGCTATCTCATCGGCCTCTCCCACATTGACCCCCTCCAGTACGACCTGGGCCTGGAGCGCTTTCTCCACGAGGATCTGGCCAGCGTGCCCGACGTAGACCTGGACTTCCCCCGCAATATCCGGGAGGGCCTTATCAAAAGGGTCCACGAGAAATGGGGCTGGCAGCACGCCGCCCTCACTGGAATGATCGATACCTACCAGATCAAAGGTGTGATACGAGACCTGGGCAAGGCCTTGGGGTTGCCTACCCAGGATATAGACCAGCTGGCTGATAAGGTGGACCACCAGAACGCCAAGGGGCTGGACGAGGATATGCGAAGTCTGCCCGAGTTCAAGGACAAGATTGAAGCCCGTGGCTGGAGGGAGCTTATCGCCCTGGCCGGAGAGCTGGACGGTTTCCCCAAGTACCTGGCCCATCATCCCGGGGGGATGATCATCAGCTCCCGCCCCCTTGTCGATATGGTGCCGGTGCAACCGGGGGCCATCGATGGTCGCTACATCTGCCAGTGGGACAAGGACTCCATCGATGACGCCAGCTTCGTCAAGATCGACTTCCTGGCCCTGGGGGCCCTCTCCCAAATTCAGGAGTGTCTCCAGCTTATCGAGAAACGCCACGGCTACCGCCTCGACCTATCCCGCATCGACTTTGAAGATAGCGCCGTCTACGCCATGCTGGGCCAGGGCGATACCATCGGCGTCTTCCAAGTGGAGTCGGCGGCCCAGCTCCAGACCATCACCCGTCTTAAGCCCAAAAACTTGGTGGACATGGCCATCGAGGTGGCTCTGGTGCGGCCCGGGGTGGGCGCTACCCACTCCACCCACATATACCTCAAACGCAAACTAGGTAAAGAGCTGGTGACCTACGACCATCCTTTGGAGAGGCGGGCTCTGGAGCGCACTCTAGGGGCCATTGTATTACAGGACCAGGTGAATCAA
Source organism: Chloroflexota bacterium (assembly GCA_016210705.1). Taxonomy (GTDB): domain Bacteria; phylum Chloroflexota; class Dehalococcoidia; order JACQTR01; family JACQTR01; genus JACQTR01. The sequence goes on from JACQTR010000094.1 coordinate 8,681, forward strand.
CTAGCCGTGGATGTGGCCGGCTTTTCTAGCGCCGAGGCCGACCAGATGCGGCGGGCCTTTGGTCGTCGCCACAACCGGCAGCTTATCGAGGCCTACTGGCAGAAGTTTAAGATAGGTGCCGCTAAGAAGGGAGTGCCCGAAAAGGTGGCGGGGAAGATATTCCGCAAGTTCAACGGCCAGTACATGTTTCCCGAATCCCACGCCTATGCCTTTGGGGTGACCGCCTATCAGGCGGCCTGGCTCAAGTATCACTACCCTCTGGAGTTCTACGTCGCCATCTTCAATCAGCAGCCCATGGGCTTCTATAACCTGGAGACCTTGAAGGAGGACGCCAAAAAACACGGCGTCGCTATCCTCAATCCAGACATCAATCTGAGCTGGGAGAAATGCACCATTGAGGGAGAATGCCTGCGCCTGGGCTTCCTGAACGTGAGGCAAGTGGGCGAGGCAGGGGCAAGGAGTATCGTAGCCGGGCGTGAAGAAAAAGGGATCTATCGCTCCGTGGCCGATGTGGTGCAAAGGGCCGGGCTCCTCAGAGAGGCGCTGGACAACCTGGCCGACGCCGGCGCCTTTGATAACTTTTGCCCGGACCGCCGTGTCACCCGATGGGAGATCGGGCTGCGATACCATCCTCCTGGCCGACAACTGCCTTTTCAGTTGCCCGTGGAGCAGGATATGGCCC
>JACQTR010000084.1 GCA_016210705.1 Chloroflexota bacterium
ATGACTGTTGCCTTTAGCCAGCCAGTGGATGAGGCAAGCCTGCGCCAAGAGATGGCGAATCTTAACCATCCTGAGGCGGTTATCCAAAAAACGGGTGAAGGGACTTTCCTCATTCGTACCAAGACTCTGCGGGGTGAAGTGAAAGATGCAGAGGGGAAGGTAGTTCAGCCTGCGGAGAGGCAAGTGATAGAAGATGCCCTTCAGGCCAAGTTCGGTACCTTTGTACGGGAGCCCAGTTTTGAGTCGGTTTCTCCTGTAATCGCCTCCCAGATCGTTAAGAATGCTTTCTGGGCGGTGTTGGCGGCGACGGTGGGTATCCTCCTCTATATAAGCTGGGCTTTTCGCCAGATGCCCCAACCCTTCCGCTATGGGACCTGCGCCGTCATTGCTTTGATACACGATGTCCTTGTGGTAGTGGGTCTGTTCTCAATCTTTGGCAAGGTTTTCGGGATAGAGGTGGATTCTATGTTCATCACTGCCCTGCTCACCATCATCGGCTTCAGTGTCCACGATACTATTGTGGTCTTCGACCGTATAAGGGAGAACCTGGGGCGTGGGGTGAGCCGAGACTTTGGCACTACCGTCAACAACAGTATCCTGGAGACCCTGGGTCGTTCTATCAATACCTCAATGACGGTGGTTCTAACCCTACTGGCTTTGTATCTCTTCGGAGGGGTGACCATACGCCACTTTACTTTGGTTTTGCTCATTGGCATCATCAGCGGCACTTATAGCTCCATCTTCAACGCCAGCCAGTTTCTGGTGGTTTGGGAATATGGTGAGCTGCGAAAGCTATGGCCAAGGAGGCTATCTTCAGTGGCTAATCCTGAGGGGCGGAGGTAGTTTCTTCGCGCACCAGATCGCGGTAGGCGGCCATCAAGCTTTGGGTTATGGGCCCAGGGACACCTGGGCCTATTATTTTGTCATCCACCTGTACGATGGGCATAATCTCCCGCAAGGTTGAGGTAAGAAAGGCTTCATCGGCACTCAAGAAGTCTTCCAGCTTTATCTCACCCTCTTCGGTACGGAATCCCAAAGATGGTGCCAGCTCTAGTATGGCTTCCCGAGTTATGCCGGATAGAATTCCGCTGCTGACTGAGGGAGTGAAGAGCTTCTCCTCGTGAACGAAGAAAAGGTTGCTGGCGTTGCCTTCGGCCAGATAGCCCTGCTCGTTGCAGAGAATGGCTTCCTCGGCCCCCATAGCGGCGGCCTCGGTAAAGGCGATGAGGTTTTCTAAGAAACAGATGGATTTTATCCTGGAGAGAGGCGACTGACTGTTGCGCCTTTGCCTCACCAAAGCAGCTTTTATGCCTGCCAAATAAGACACTGGCGCTGGGGGTACCATTTTCTCGGCAATGATCATCAGGTTGGCGCTGTCCACTGTAGGCGGTGCTAGCCTTCGCTCTCCCTCTCCAGCGGTGAAGGTGAGGCGAACCCAGGCCTCGGTGAGGCTATTGGCCGCCATTGTGCGTTGTATAGCGCCCGGCACGTCATATTTGGCTAGTTCTGAGGCCAGGCCCAAGATTTGTGCGGCAGAGGTCAATCGTTCTAAATGACGATGAAGTCGGAACACGCGCCCCCCATAGGCGCGCATGGTCTCAAAAAGGCCATAGCCATAGAGAACGCCTCTATCTAAGGTCGATATTTTAGCCTCCTGGCGGGGTAGAAGGCTGCCATTGATAAAAATCATGCTTTCCATACCTTATCTCCTGTCCTTAAAGGTTCCACAAAGGCTGGGAACAACGAAGGAAGTTTTGTAATAGGTCGTGACCGCATGGGGTCATGATGGACTCGGGGTGGAATTGTACTCCCTCTACCCTAAACCGCTTATGGCGGACGGCCATGATCTCGCCACTGGCCATCCTAGCCGAGACCTCTACCTCCCTGGGTAATGTCTCGCTCTCAATAATTAGGGAGTGGTAGCGCCCCCCTTCCAAAGGGCTGAGTAGCCCCTGAAAAATAGTCTTGCCATCGTGGTAAATTAGGGAGCTTTTGCCATGGGTAGGGATGGGCGCTTGTATGATCTGGCCCCCATATACATGGCCGATGCATTGGTGGCCGAGGCAGACCCCCAGGATGGGGATCTTGCCTCCGAAGTAGCTGATGACCTGGTTAGAGATGCCTGCCTCCAAAGGGGTGCAAGGGCCGGGGGAGATTACGATGTGGCTAGGGGCTAGTTTCTCGATCTCGGTTAGGCCTATAGCGTCGTTACGAAAGACCATAGGTTCCCAGCCCAACTCCCCAACATATTGGGCCAGGTTATAAACAAAAGA
>JACQTR010000085.1 GCA_016210705.1 Chloroflexota bacterium
CCGCCCTTCAGCATCAGTGTTAACCTTTGCCCTACCCTTTTCCGCACCCCCCTGGTAAGTAATGAGATCAACAGGCTGTTGAGCTACCACCCCCGTTCCAGGGGTTTTGTTGACCACCTGACCATTAATAGCGCCCTTTCCCGGCTCTTGGGCCAAAACCGGGGGGGCGAACAGAAATAGGGCTAGCAAGAGCACCACAACCCTTTTCATTGCCCACTCCTCACTGGGCTACCACAATTGGAACAAAACCGATCCCCCCGCTGAAGGCGAGTCCCGCATTTCGAACAGAATGAAGCCCCAGCCACTCCCTTGCCCCGGGTTAGCCGTATCTCCTTAATAGCCTCCTCCACTTCCTTATCTAAAGCAGCCCCCTGATTGGGTGCATCCAACTCTTTAAGAATGGATATGGCCTTGGCGCGATACTTTTCCTCCAATTCCTGATGATCCTGGGGAGATAGGTTCCCCAACTCGTAGTCAAATTGCAGCTCGGTAAGGGCAAAATAGGTAGCGTCTTGTTGAGATTTCATACTATCCCTCAAGCCTAGACTAGGCTCGGCAACTATGCGCCGCTGCGGCCGCCACAAGGGATAGGCCACCAGGCCCAAGGCTACCCATGCCATGATAAGAAACAGAAAATAGATCACCGGCCGCCTCCCCGTCTGGCGTATTCCTCCAGCTCACGTTCCAATCGCTGGCGATATTCCTCATTCTCCGGAGTCGGTTCCTCTCTACGCGGAGCCAGTATCTGCCGACCCCGAAGCACCCACATTTTGAGCAAGAGATAAAGTACTCCGGCCCCCACTACTATAGCAGCGAAGGGAGTGACCCAAGCAGTGAGGTTAAAACCCCGCTTGGAAGGAGCCACCAAAACCTTCTCCCCATATTGAGCCACAAAATAACTAACAATTTCACTCTCAGACTTGCCCTGATCCACCTGTTGCCTAATGGTAGTCATCATACTATCTCGTACCATGCACTCCAAATGGTTACAATTGGCCAAACTGGCATTGCACCCGCACTGACAAACAAGCTTTTGGGCTAGGCTGTTCACCACGGGCGAATCGGCCATGACGGAGCTTGCACCTAGGCTCATTCCCAAACCGGACCAAACCACACCTAAGAGCAATAATCCAGCTAAAATACGCATTTATCTAGCCTCAGGCCAAACCCTTTCCCGCCGATCCGGCCAGAAGGCGATGATCGTCCCCACCACCATAGTAACGCCCCCAATCCAGATCCAACTCACCAAGGGATTTACCAAAACCTTAAAGCTGGCCGTGCCATCATCATTCCACCCCGCCAAGATGACGTAGAGATCCTCCCTCCAATTGCTACGGATGGCCACTTTGCTAACCGGTTCGGGATGATTACGATGGGTGAACTTTTGGGGGCTTAACCGGCCCAGGAACTCACCTCCATTGTAAACGGCCAAAGTAGCCGACGTTATCTGCTTGCTCTCAGTTGGATATTCTAATAGGCCCTCATATTTTAAAGTGTATTGCTTAATGGTCATGCTCTCGCCATTGGCGAGGTTAGCCTCCTTCTCCGTATTGTAAAAAGAAGAACCTATGACCCCGATGGCTATAAGGATGACAGAAAGGTGAACGATATAACCTCCGTAGCGGGGCTTGTTGGCCCAAACCAAGGAGCCCAAGGCCTTAAGGTAGTTCTCCCCTCGGGTGCGGTGACGAGCCCTCATCCCTCGATACCACTCCGTAAGGATAGAGGCGATGACAAAACCACACAGGGAAAAGCCTAAAATGGCGAAAAAGCCACCCCCTATCAGCGTTCTGATTCCCATGCCCAAGATCAACCCCATACCTGCCGAGAAGGCAAAGTTGCGCACTAGATTTTGAATAGAGGCCCGCCGCCAACCGATAAGGGGACAGATTCCCATCACTAAAATAAGAACCAAGAAAATAGGCCCATCGACCTGATTAAAGAATGGTGCGCCCACCGTGATCTTGACTCCTCGCACCGCCTCCGAAATAAGAGGGAAGACAGTACCCCAAAAGGTGGCAAAGGCTGCTCCCACCAAGATTAGATTATTGAAAAGGAAGCTGCTCTCCCGAGATAGTAAGGAGTCTAGCTCATCCTCGGCCCTCAGCGCCTTTAGACGATACAGGACAAGCCCCACCGAAGCAGCTAAGCTAGACAAAATGAAGCTCGCAAAGAAAGGACCCATCCCCGACTCGGAGAAGGTGTGAACCGAAGACAGGATGCCACTGCGGGTAAGGAAGGTACCGAAGATAACTAATTCGAAGGTGAGGATGATAAGCACCATGTTCCACACCTTGAGCATGCCCCGCCGCCTCTCAATCATAATAGAATGCAAGAAAGCGGTACCCACTAACCAGGGCATGAAAGAGGCATTCTCAACGGGGTCCCAACCCCAATACCCCCCCCATCCTAAAACTTTATAGGCCCACCAAGCCCCAAAAGCATTGCCTAAACCCAGGAAGATCCAGGCGAAAAGGGTCCAACGCCGGATATTACGAATCCACTCGTAACCCAACCTGCCAGTAATGAGGGCAGCCATGGCGAAGGCGAAAGGTATAACAAAACCCACGTACCCCAGATAAAGGGTAGGGGGATGAAAAAACATTCCTGGGTTTTCCAGCAAGGGGTTCATACCTTGACCATCGGTGGGAACGAAGGTGAGCTTGGCGAAAGGGTTAGCCAAGAAAAGTATAAGAAGTAAGAAAAATGCCTCTACGGCCATAATTATGGCAAAAACGTAGGGCATTATTTCATGGTTACGGTTTCTGTTCTGGACGGCCAACACCATACCAAAGATACCGAGAAGCCAAACCCAAAGAAGCAAAGAACCAGGATTACCAGAGTAAAAGGCAGAAAGAAGATAGGTCAAAGGCATGTCACGGCTGGTGTTGGCGGCCACATATTCTACCTGGAAATCGTGGCTCACCAGGGCATAAATAAGGGCAGCCGCGGCCACAGTTACTAAGCCACCGACCACCCACACCCCATTTCGAGCGCTGTCTACTAGCTCTCCACGTCCCGTGCGCGCTCCAAAAAAGGAGGCCATCGCGGCATATAAAGAAACGGCTATGGCCAGAAGCAGGGCCCCATAGCCGAGGTCAGTTAGCATTTAAAGACATCTAAAAACATCACAATTTGGGCGTAAACTTAGAGGGACACTTAGTCAGAAGCTTAGTGCTTTCAAAGACGCCGCCAGCCGTGTAGACGCCTTCCACCACTACATCAGCGTCAGGCTTAAACAAGTCGGGAACAACGCCTTTATAAACCACCGGCAGACTCTCTCCTTGACCATCTATCAAATTGAACTTCATGGTTGTGCTCTGGTTATCCCAGACAATATCCGGCCCCACTTTGCCGTTAACCCTCAGCCTCTCCCCGTAAGCAGTTTCTCCTCGGGCTTTGAGTTCACCCACAGTGAGGAAATACATAGATGCCGATTGAAAACCCGCGTATATAGCGTAGCCCAAAGCAAGAACTACGATGATGCCAGCAATAAGAAATTTCCTCCGCCCCCGGAACAAACCCTTCTTCTTGCTTGTTACAGCCCCAGTTGTCATCCCCGTACTTTTCGCCACATCAACGGTCTCTTGATTTGTCATCGTCAATTTTCGTTAATTTTATCACACATATAAATGTTTGTCAAATAC
>JACQTR010000086.1 GCA_016210705.1 Chloroflexota bacterium
CTCCCCAATAGTCCACCTCGCGCCGCAGCCCAGCGGCCTTTATTGAAGGAAAGTTTATGGCCAACACGGACGTGGCCAGGGTTCCCAAGGGTAGGTTTATATAGAAAATCCAGCGCCAGCCTACGTTATCAGTGATGTAGCCGCCCAGGGGTGGCCCCAGTACGCTAGCCATGGCGAAAGTACCTGCCACTAGTCCTCCCCACTTGCCTCGCTCCGCCGGGGGAAATATGTCGCCGATGATGGCAAAGGCATTGGCCATGACTATGCCTGCCCCTATGCCTTGAAAGGCTCTAAAAAATATTAATTGCGCCATGTTTTGAGAGGTACCGCATAAAGCAGAGCCAATCATGAAAAGGACAAGGCCAGTTATAAAAAATGGCTTACGTCCGTACATATCAGAGAGTTTGCCAGAGATGGGCAAAGTGATAGTGGAGGTCAACATGAAGGCGGTGAACACCCAGCTATAATGGCTCAGCCCGCCCAGACTGGCCACGACGCGAGGCAGCGCCGTACTGACCACGGTTTGATCCATGGCCGTGAATAACATCGATAGCATAACGCTAGCCATGAGCGCAACCTTTTTACGCCGGCTTATTTGACTTATCATCACAGCACTCATCGGGGATCGTCCTTCTGGCTCTCTTCATCAACTTGGGATTCCTCCACGGCTTCAACAAAGGCTTCTAGAGATTCTACTAAAGTCTGTCTCTGTTGGGGGTTCATCCTACTCAAAGTCTCAGCCAAATGGTTTGCTACTTCCTTTTGGCATTGGTTAAAGGCTTGCTTACCCTGATCTGTTATGCGTAGCCAAACTAGGCGACGATCCAGAGGGTCGCTATGACGCTCGGCCAACCCTTTTTTAGTTAAATTATCGGCGATCTCCGTCACCGTAGGCATAGCTACCCTAAACTGTTTAGCCAAGAAACCCACGGAGACGTCAGCTTTGGAGAGAGCTCTCAACATAGCAAATTGAGCCCCTGTTAATTGCAAAGGGGCTGTTTCCCTTCTTAGTTCAGCACCGAGGTGACTTATGGTGGAGAGCAAGGCCGCCAATAACCGACGCGCTAGTAACTGACTAGAAGGCAACATATTTAGGTAATCTAATAATGAGCTTAACTAAGCATACTAAAAAGGTTTTGTCTTTGTCAAGAAGCTTGACAAGAATGGCGATTTGGTTTTACAGTACATTAGTTCGACAAAGGGGGTTTATTACATGGTATCCAAGCGGACCGGCATCGCCCAATTGCCCCTCCATTACGGGCGGGCTCCCCGATGGCTTTTTGAGCACATGGTGAAGCTGGGGCGACTCAATGACCTGCTGGCACAGTAAAACGTTTTTAGGAAAGGGAGAAAACTAATGGGGGACGACTATCGGGAAGCCCACGAACGGCATCATGCCGATCACGTTGTGAACATGGCCCATAAAAGCATACTTCTGTTGGTGTTGTTATCTTTGTTTTTTTGGCCAGGGGCCTGGTGGTACGTGGGAGGTTGTGCATGAGGCATAGCCGGCTTCGTAATAGTCTTGGGCCTGATTTTGCTGAATCCCGGTTTGGGGTTCCTTGCGGGAATTCTCTTCCCTGTCGGGGGTTTGGTGGTGGGCTGGATGCAAATAAGCGAGGCGAGACGCCTTTTGGGAGGCGAGCCATGATCCGTTTTCTGTACCGCTTGGCCTCGGTTCTGGAGGAAAGGGCATGACCCACGGCGGCTGGAGAAACCAGCTCTACTTCGGGGACAACCTGGACATTCTGCGGGAGCACGTGGCTTCGGAGAGTGTTGACCTGATATACCTTGACCCGCCCTTCAACTCCAACGCCACCTACAACGTGCTGTTTCAAGAGAAAAGCGGCGAAAAGTCAGCAGCGCAGATCACCGCCTTTGATGATACCTGGCACTGGGGCATGGAGTCCGAGTATGCCTACCAAGAGTTAGTGAAGGAAAGCCCCCGGAAACTTGCCGACCTGATGCAAGCTCTCCGTATGTTCTTGGGCCAGAACGATATGATGGCCTACCTGACCATGATGGCGCAGCGGATGGTAGAGCTGCACCGGGTACTGAAGCCAACGGGAAGCATTTACCTGCACTGCGACCCTACGGCTAGCCATTACCTGAAGCTGCTAATTGACGCAGTTTTCGGATACAAAAACTTCCGAAACGAAATCGTGTGGAGAAGATCATTTGCTCATGGAGACGCAAAACAGGGGGCGAAGCACTTTGGCCGATGTACGGATTCCTTGCTTTTCTACGTCAAGGCCGATATGGCGATTTGGAACCCACAATATGCTCCCTATTCCGAGGAAGCACTGAAACGGGACTATAAGTACACTGAAGAAGGAACTAGACGAGTTTATCGATTGGCTCCTGTGGACGGCCCTGGCGGTGCCAGCAAAGGGAACCCATATTATGATTTCCTTGGAGTCAAAGGATATTGGCGTTTCACACAGGAGAAAATGCAGAAGTTGTACGACGAAGGCCGCATAGTGAGATCTTCGACGGGCAAATCGCTAAGTCAGAAAATGTATCTGGACGAAGCGAAAGGTCGACCTGTTGATAACCTATGGGATGACATTAACAGGATTTCACCAACTTCGTCTGAGCGTCTGGGCTACCCTACTCAGAAGCCTGAAGCCCTATTAGAGCGCATCATTTCAGCCAGCAGCTATGAAGGCGACTTGGTGCTGGACCCCTTCTGCGGCTGCGGTACGGCTATTGCCGTTGCTGAGCGTCTACACCGTCGCTGGATTGGCATAGATATTACCCACCTGGCTATTACCCTTATGCGGCATCGTTTAAACAACGCCTTTGGGAATGAGCTATCACCATATGAAATCATCGGTGACCCCAAAGACCTGGAAAGCGCCAGGACACTTGCCCAAGAGAGCGAACATTCCGGTAGGTATCAATTCGAGACGTGGGCAACCGGCTTAGTTGATGCCTTTCCCTTGCATAGCAAGAAGAAAGGCGCGGATAGGGGCATTGATGGCCATGTTAACTTCTTTGATGATAACTCCGGCAATGCCAAGACCATAATCGTACAGGTTAAGAGCGGCCATGTCAGTGCCAGTCATATCAGAGACCTCAAAGGCGTTCTGGAGCGCGAGAAAGCACAGATTGGCATTTACATCACGCTTGAAGAACCAACTAAGCCCATGCTACAGGAAGCCAGCGCCGGGGGATTCTACGAGCCGGAGCACTTCCCGGGGCACCAGTATCCCCGGATACAGATACTCACCATTCGGGAGTTGCTGGGGGGCAAAGAGGCCCAGTACCCCCGCATGGCACCGCCCGCCACCTTTAAGCGGGCCCAGCGGCACCGTAAAAGCATAGAAGACCAGCAACGCCTAGTGTAAAGGGGGAAGACAAGGGAGGTGAAGCTATGATCCGTTTCCTGTACCGATTGGCCTCGGTTCTGCTCATGGTTAAGGTCTTTTCCTCAGGCAAGCCCCAGCGGATCGGCAGCTATCTCATCCGCCGCCAAAGCCATAAGGCTATCGGCAAGGGCCTGCGGCGATGGCTAAAGTAGGGGGGTTTGTGAAAGAGGCTAGGGAAAGTTTATGATGGTTGTCAAAAACCTGGCTTTGGCTCACCAGAGGGCCAAAAAGGGCCTTTTCGCCTCGTAAAAAGTGGCGCGCCCGGAGGGATTCGAACGCCCGACACGCGGTTTAGGAAACCGCTGCTCTATCCTAGCTTCGCCCACGGGGGCAAGGACGGCCACCCCTATCCCCGCTGCGGCACCACCATATCCCAGGTGCGGGCCAACCAGCGCTTGACCAACTTTTGCCGGCGCTGCCAGAGCTAAGGCCTAGCCCTCTTTCAAAAAGGCCAGCATCTCTTTCACGAAGGCTTGGGGGGCATCGATCTGGGGGAGGTGGCCCGCATCCTCGATGAGGGCCACCTGTGAGCCTTTGATGCCCTGGTGGAGAACCTCCGCTTTATCGGACAGCAAATCTTGGTCTCCCCAGATAAGCAATGTAGGACAGCGAACTTGGGCCAGGCTGGGCACGAGGTTGTAATCGGTAACTGCCACCAAGGAACTCCAAATCCATCTACCAGCCTTGGCCCGACATTGGGTCGCCCAGTCTAAAAGCTCCTGGCTAGGATGGCGGTAGGTGAGAGATATGTTATCCATGGTAATAGGCAGAGGCAAACGCTGGGCGTCGAAGTTTCCTGACGATAGGGTCAGCCTTTCTTTTCTTTCGGCCTCGGTTTCCCAGCCGGGGCAGCCCACCAGGATCATCTTCTCTACCCTTTCGGCGTAAGTGGCCGCCAGGTGAAGGGCGATCACGGCCCCAATGGAGTTACCTATGAGAGTGGCCTTGTCCAGGTTTAAAGCGGTCATGAAAGTGACCGCGCTATCGGCGTAATCGGCGATGGAATAGTCTCGCCGAGGCTTATCCGAATCGCCGTGGCCCATCATATCCATGGCATAGAGGCTGAAACTTTGGGCTAGAGATTCCCAAACGTGACGCCAGGCTTCGGCCGAGGTGCCCACACTGTGAAGGAGAACTAAAGAGGGGCCGTTGCCTCCTTTAAGGCAATGTATAGCGCCGTCCTGGGTTGGGATAAAGGCTTCTTTCATCTTGGCAACATATTAGCTAGAAAGGAGCTTCCGAAGCTCCTTCACGGTCTCCTGTCGCCAATTGTCCCATGCTGCCGCTGTCTTTTTTCTGAGTTCCGCTCTTGCTTCTTCTTGGGAAAGGTTGGTTTTGGCCAGTTCCTCCCTGACCTCGTTCATGTACTTGGTGGCGATGGCCGGCCGCTCTATCCAGTGGCCCAGAGGCTGCCAATTTCGGTCGAAGAAGGCGAAGACAGGGATAGACATAAATTGGCCTTGATTGAGATATTGGTTCATGATGTCCATGTTCTTGTCGCGAGGGAAAACTCTCAACTCCATGCCAGCTCGGTCGGCTATCCTGGCTATGATGGGTAGACCTCTCTGTACATCTGGGCACCAGTCCTCGCCCAAGACCAGGACCTTGATTGGGCCCAATCTTTGGTTTAATTGGGCGAAAAAGGCCTCATCTTCTGGGTTGCATGTGAACTCGCGGTCGTTGCGCTCGAAATGTTCCCGGTTGGCCTCCAGTTGAGCTAAATACTGGGCGTAGGTCAGACCCTGAGCGAAACGCTGGGCGCTAACTACCTTTTCTACCATTGTTAACCCCTTTCATCATTATTAGGCCGATTTATGAGTTGACAGAAACAAGCCCCCAGGACGTCTACTAAGCCGTCCTTTACAGGCTTGCAGACGCACACTGTTTCTGGAGTCTTTCCGGGTTGGCAAGGGCAATAGTAATCCCCCATAAGGCGTCGCATTTGGACGAGGTCGCCTATAAGTTGGCTCTGGCTGGGGGAAAGTTCATAGCCGCGCTCCACGCAAAACTCTTCCAGTCGCTTGGCGATCTCTTCTCGAAAGGCTTTTCCTTGTTCTGATTCGTTGTCGAAGGACATTATAAGCTTGGACTCCAGTTTATAATATTAAAATGGCTAGAGCAAAGCGGCGTGCTAAGCAATAAGCTTATTTTTTCATGATATCACAGCTCATTTGGTACCCCCGGGGCGACTCGAACGCCCGACACGCGGTTTAGGAAACCGCTGCTCTATCCTAACTGAGCTACGGGGGCGCCTTAACCCTAACCAAAGCCTATTTTAGGGCTAATTCGCCTAAAGTTCAATAAGATGCTGAGTTAAAAAGACTGAAGGCTTTCTTTAATGCGAGTATGGTGGAGAGTTAAATCTCTTGACGGTAAAGAGGTCGTGGTGTACCGTTGCCTGGGCTATATGGCACGTTTCTTTAGTGATTCAAAGCGTAGTGAGCTTTTCCTTGTAATTATAATAGTGGTGCTGGCGGCCTTCCTACGTCTTGTCTGGTTGGAGGGTGTTCCAGCAGGCTGGCACCATGATGAAGCGGTCAAAGCTATTATGTCCTCCGAGGTTCTAGAGGGCAAACAAAGGCCGATTTTCTTCTCGGCGTACACCGGTCGCGAGCCCCTTTATATCTACCTTGCTGCGGGGATAATGGGGCTGGTAGGTGAAGAAAGGAGCATTTTAGCCCTACGCCTGACATCGGCCCTCGTAGGGATCGCCACCGTGGGAGCGACTTACCTGCTGGTACGGGAGCTATTTGGTCGAAAGGTGGCCTTGGTGGCGGCTGCCCTTCTGGCCCTTTCCCTTTGGCATCTCATCGCCAGCCGTAACGGATATCGAGCGGTAAGCCAGCCTCTTTTGGAAGCTGTCAGCGTCTATCTTTTGTGGCGGGCAACCCGAACTCAAGCCCTCTGGCAGTACGCCTTGGGTGGCTTGGCGCTAGGTGCTGTTGCCTACACGTATACCGCCTCTCGAGCCTTCCCGTTGCTTCTGGGCCCATTCGCCATATGGTGGTTGGTAACCCACGGCCTGCCCCAGAGGCGGATCCGCAATGGGTTAGCCATCTCCATATTTCTGGCTTTGCTCTCCGTCGTTCCTCTGGCTTTTTATTTTCTGGGTCATCCTCAGGATTTTAGTGCCCGAATGGGCCAGGTGTCGGTGTTTAATCCTGGGATGAGCCAGGGCCAACCCCTTCGTCAATTGGCTGATAGCTTGGCCAAAGGCTTGGGCATGTTTACCCAGCGGGGGGATCCCTTGTGGCGCTTTAATCTGGCCGGTCGTCCCGTTTTTGTGGGAGCTCTAGCTATTTTTTTCTATCTTGGCCTTATCGTTGCTTTGAAGCGCGCTTGGAAGAGGGATAGTGCCAGCATCTTGGTATTGCTGTGGGTGGGGGTGATGCTACTTCCCGCTCTGTTCTCTGCCGAGGCCATGCCCTCTTTTCAGCGGGCCATAGGCATTATGCCGGCTATTTATGTGCTGCCCGCCTTGGCCCTGGTAGCCACTGTCAGTTGGCTAGAGAAGCGTTGGCCGGTGAGGTTCGGAAAGGGCTATGTTTCGTGGCTCCTGGTACTGGTGGTACTGGCTGCCGACGGAGGCAGAACCTGGTATGATTTCTTTGAGGTACGAGGCCATAGCGTTCAGGCGGGCATCGAAACCCAGGAGGACGTGGTAGCCCAGGCGCGCTTTCTAGAGAAAGAGGCCATCCAAAATTCCGCACAACTTTTGGTTTCCTCTCAGTATTATCACCATCCCGTGCTGGCCCAACTGGCTCCCCACGTCTACCCTCGTCTGAAGTTTTTCGATGGCCGACAAAGCATTGTTTTCTCTCCCCAGGCAGTTGAGGATTCCTGGTATGTTTTTCCTTTCTCTGCCATGCCCGCCGAGCTGGGTTTTTATCTGCCATCGGATAGTCTGGTAGAAAAGCCGCTCTTCTCCGATGGGAGGGTGAAGTATGCGGCTTATCGTCTGAGTCCGCGGCAGGTGCAAGCGCAAGTGGAGCAGATTCTGGGGCAACCCGACTACAAGCCGATATCGGTGGACTTGGGAGGTAAGGTAGACCTCTTGGCTTATGAGCTGGAGGCGAGGGCGAATCAAGGAGATAAACTTCCTATAACCCTGGTCTGGCGTGCCAAAGAGGAGGATGAATCGCGGGACTACGTCTTCTTTTCTCACTTAATAGATCTTAGTGGCGATATGTGGGGACAGGCGGACGATAGTAGCTTTCCGACTGCGGAGTGGCGGGCCGGAGACATCGTTGTGGGCCGCTACGATCTGTCTATTAGGAAGGATGCGCCGCCCGGGAAGTATCGAGTGGAAGTAGGAGCGTACGATCGAGCCACTTTAGAACGCCTGGCGGCAGTGGATTTAGGCCGTACTGCCATCTCTCTGGGTGAGGTAAAAGTGGCTGCCTCCAATCCTGTAAATGTCCAAGAAATCGTGTGCCCTCTGGTGGCCCAATGGGGCGATGGCATTCGATTGCTGGGCTATAACCTTCACTTAGACCAGCGTCCGGGGGTGGTTCGGCAAGGCTCACCACAGAAAGGATTGGCTGGGGTTACATTGTATTGGCAGGCGGAGAACCAACCTCAAAAGGATTACACGGTTTTTGTGCAGTTACTGGATGCGGCGGGACGTCTGGTATCCCAGGACGATAGTATGCCCGACAGGGGAGGTTTCCCGACCTCTTGGTGGGAGAAGAAGGAAATCGTTAAGGACGACCACGAAATAGCCTTGCCCCAAACCTTGGTACCTGGGGATTATAGGCTCATAGTGGGCTTTTACGTTCTGGAGACCGGCCAGCGTCTTACACTGGACAACGGTAGCGATTACCTGACTTTTACCTCGTTGACTATAACTCCCAAAGGGGAAATAGAAGGTGGTACGTGTCCCAGGTCACCATAGACGTGGGCATGGGCACGAGCTGCCTCTATTGAAAAGCTTTCGGGGGTCTAAAGCCTGACCAACAATTAGAGCATTTATTCAGGAGCTGGCGTTTCCAACTCTTTGCCAGCTCGAGGGTTCTGGCGGCAGCCCAAAACCTCTCCCCGCTGATAGCCGTAGCAGAGCGTGTTGCAGGTATCGCAAAGGGCGATCTCTGATTCCCGGCCCTCCAGCACCTTTTTAGGCCAAAAGGGGTCGGCTATGAGTTGGCGCCCCAGGCCAATGAGGTCGGCTCTGCCTCGGACCAAGGTATCTTCGGCTATCTCTTTGGTGTGTATCCTACCTACCGCCATCACCGGAATAATCACATGTGGCTTGATGACATCCACCATGGGTAAAAAGACGCCAAAACCCTCCTTTTGCTGAGGACTAGCGGACCGTGACCGGCCACCGCCCCCCAAAGAGACGTCAATGACATCGGCCCCGGCCTTTTCCAGCGCGTTGGCAAAGAGAGCCGCTTCCTCCACTACAATTCCCCCCGGCCGGTCTTCTTTGGCACCGATGCGTACGAAAATGGGGAAATCGTCCCCGGCAGCGGCCCGCATGGCTTGAACACACTCCACGCTAAATTGCATTCTTCCCACCAGGCTCCCGCCGTATTCGTCTTGACGATGGTTATCCGCTGGGGAGAAAAACTGGCAAAATAGATAACCGTGGGCGTTGTGGACTTCGACGAAGTCACAGCCCGCCTCTTTTGCGATAACTGTAGCTTGGGCAAAGCGGTTGATCACGTCCCGGATTTCCGCCTTGGTGATCTCTCTCATGCCCTCTCGGGCGGAAGGGGCCACCCATTCGCCGTCCCTCTCCACACCCAAGCCGCAGGGATAGCGGTTGCTTTGCCAGAGCTGAGGTCCTACCTTCACCCCATGGACCTGCACCTCTTGAGTTAGCACCTTGAAGCCTTCTACAAAGGCCTTTGCTCCTCCTGGCCTGTCCCAGGCTTCGTCGGAATAAAAAAGATCTACAGACATCCCTGCCAGGATCATAGCACTAACGCCTCCGCGAGCTCGCTCTACGTAAAAAGCGCGACCCCTGGGGTTACGGTAGCCAACGCCAGTTTGCAAGGGAGCCATAACCAGACGGTTTTTCAATTCCATGCCTCGAATAGAGATGGGCTCAAACAATTTCATCTTACTTTCCTTTCTGCTCCCCCGCCTCTATGTTGTGGTATTGCCATTTGCAAGTATGATAAGCTCTCGGCTCTTGACCTGTAAAGTATCCAAAAGTTTAGGGCGCATCGTGCCTCTGCTGTGCACTCCTCTGCCGGCCGCCGCAATGGGTGGCCATGAGGCCTCAAGGGCCTACAATTTCCCCGACAGCATGAGGCCGCCCAGAAGCAGGAACGACCCTCCGGCGGCATAACGTATATAGTGGGAGGGCACGGTTCGGGTGATAACTCCGCCCAGCATCACTCCCACTAGGGTGACCACCGCCAAAGCTCCCACTGCCCCCACAAAGACGGGCCAGGGTTTGCCGCTTTTGGCGCTCATGGAGATGACGGAAAGCTGGGTTTTATCCCCCAGCTCCGCCAGGAAAAGCAGGCCAAAGGTGGTAACAAGGAGTTTCCAGTCCATTTTTTGTTCCTTTTAGATTAGTCGGTTAGACTCACTCGAAGCGCGTAGAACTGTTGCATGTTCACAGAGCTATCGAGGCACGTAATTAGTCATGTTTGGTAAAAAAGAGATATTTATCGAGTTCTTTCTCGAATTCGTCAAATTTCTTACTTGAACTGTGTAAGAGTAATCGTTTTTTTCTGTGAAGCTCTAAAAATTTGCAGATCAATGTCCTGACATACCATTCAAACTGGTCTATGCTCTGATAATCGGACTTTGAAGTTAGACTTCTGCCATGCACTATGTCGCTTCTCTCGTCATAAAACTTTTTGATGCTCTTAAAAGCCCCCTCGCGCGCTTCTCCAGCAGGATAAAGCATACATGAGGACCTTAGCGCTATTTTGTAGGTGCTTTCGCCACGGCCGCCAAATAGCGCCTCCATTGCTATCATCAAGTCTACAAGCCGGTCAGCTAAAGTTCTTTTCTCGTATGAGGAGCTTAAACGCAAAAGTGCATTATATACTGGCTGCAGTTTTTGGCAAATAATATCCCAATAGGCGTCGAAAAACTCGACAAACCCTTTCCAAGTGTCATTATCTAAGTCGTATTTGTCACGGGCATATAAGGGAATGGGGATAGTTTCAGCATTCAGATATTCCAGTTGCGTCCAAATCGATGAAATCGATAAGGGATCGTGCTCTATTCTTTTGCTTGGGTCTCGTGTATTTACTTCCCAGAGTTTATGACGGCGGACATATATCCCTCCCGGCTTGAATAGCCTAAGCATCCCCTGTAGCTGATTTAGAATAGCTTCGGCTTCCTCATATAGTCTGTCTTCTTCCACCTTTATTTCGACATCTAGATACATAGCTGAAACCGGATAGTCATAATCTGGCTCAGGAGGGCTCTTTCCTGGAGGTGGTTCATGTACGCCTTCTGAAAACGCCCAGATTTCGAAATTAGGTGAACAGTCCAGAACGAACTCCCCGAACTTAGAGGGGAGAACAGATAGTTCCGGATATACACCTCTAATTTCTGCTCTCACAAGATAGATTTTACTCATCTATAACCACCGTTTCAAAACAAATACGTTTCAAGGGGCCCCATGTATGCTAGCCAGTAGCAGAAATTTCGCGAAGCTTCCCCCACAAGGAGTATAAGCCAAATTGGTGGAGATAGGGGGATTCGAACCCCCGGCCTCGGCGATGCGAACGCCGCGCTCTCCCAGCTGAGCTATATCCCCACCGCCATCACTATAGCAAGGCCCCTTTGTCTGGTCAAGGGACATAAGTGTCATTCTGAGCGAAGCGAAGAATCTCAGATTCTTCGCCGTCCTAGGGACTCCTCAGAATGACAAAGGTGACTCTAGCGGCATGTAGAGGTAGGGGTATCCATCTGGGGGAAGTAGGTGCGAGCATCGGCGCCGTGGGCCCAGACGTTGGTAAAGTTGGGAAAGGTGGTGCCCCGATCTATCTCCAGGCGGAAATAATATTTATTAGTAGGATCGGTGGCCGCGCTGACATCGATGTTGTTGAAATCCCACACCGGGTAGGTGAAACCCCGGCCTTGGACAATACGTTTGGTGCCCTCGGCCACCCTTTCCGCCACGCCGTTATTTGAGGAACGCAACAGGTAAAGATTTAGGTTTTGGTCGGGCGGTATCGATAGGAGGGTGCCGGGAGCGAAAATCATGGCGGTTACGTTTACCATGGTAGCCTCGGCCACCGGGGCATTATCATGGGGCCAGACGATCTCGATGCGGGCATCTAAGCTGGAGTAGAAGGGTGTTACGCCGATGGGGGTGTCCTGGGTAGGGAAGTAGGTGCGGGCATCGGCGGCGTGGGTCCAAACATTGCTTCGGTCAATGGTGTCCTTGACCGTAACGAAGAAGTATAGTCGGTTGTTGGGGTCGCGGGCTTCGGAGACATTTATGTTATTGAAAGTCCAGGTGGGTATGGCTCGTCCTGAGAGATAATACAAATCCCACTTACCCCCCAAGGCCACTAGTTGAGCTGGCCCGTTGTTGAGGCTACGCCAAAGCTGAACCTCGGGATTCCATTGGCAAGGCGTCAGATCCAGGGTGCCAGGGTAGAAGAGCCAGGCGGATATGTTGGCCTGATCGGCCTCGGTCACAGGCGCGCCACCGTGGGGCCAAAGGATCTCGATCTTAGCATCGGTTGCGGAGGGTGCCCCGATGGCGGGTGGTGGAGGCGCCGACCCAGCCTCCAGCCTGGCCCCATATATATCGGCTTGGTACTCGTACTTGCCCACACCCGCATTGCGATTGTCCACCCAGACGACGGTTAGGCCCGAAATGCGGGACCAGCCCTGATTGCCGATAGCGCGGGTGACGATAAAGGGCATTGACTGTCGCAGGTCATAACCATAGATGTCGTTATCGGCACCGGGGTTAGTCCAAACCACTAAATCTCCCGAGATGTCCACGTCCAGGGGCATAGGGCCGTAAGGATAGGGTTTAGTCCCTTCCCTGACGGTAAACTCTCGTCCCTCGACGAGATTATAGGCCTGAAGTTGCCACGAATTATCATTATAAGCAATCCAGACCACGGTGTTTCCCGATACGGCCCAGGAGTTTAACTGCTGGGTGCGGGTGGTTAGTCTTCTCTCTTGGCCCCTTGACAGATCATAGGCATAAATATCGCCGTAAAGGAAGGAGGTGGGGTCGAGGGCATGGCGGGCATCGAACCAGATGATGGTGTTCCCCGAAATCCAGGGTTGGTCCTGCTGTCCCGTCTGGGCTACCACCGAGAACTCTCTTCCTGAGATCAGGTCATGAGCCCAGATGTCGAAATTATAGTTCATACCGGAACCCTCGGCCCAGACCACTATATTGCCCGAGATACTTACCGACTTTCGGTAGAAATTGGTGTCACCTTTTGGAGGGCTGATGGTAAAGCGCTCCAGGCTAGGGAGACGGTAGCCAAAAATGCCTTGTTGAAAATCTGGAGTTGCTTCAATAGTGACCAGGATGTCTGAGCCTACATCGATGGATGATCCTACCAAATTGCTTGGGCTGACGGTAAGAATCTGATTGGTTTGAAGATCGAAGACGGAGACCTTGTTATTGCCTGGTTCTACCCAGGCGGCCCAGTGGTCAGAGATGGCGGGGTTGCTGCGGGCACCTGGGCCTTGTTGCAGCACAAATTCAGTAACCTTGTAGAGTTGCAAATCTTGATAGCCATAGCCTCCTCCCCAAGGATTAAGGAGGACGCCGCCCGCCAGGAGGGCTAGAGTTAGAAGGCGTGTGGCCTTTTTCGACTTCATAGGATCGTGTTGAGACGATTCTTTATGGCTAGAGCCCCTTGAGCCATGCTGTCGATAAGATCTTTGACGCTGACAACGTCTTGAATAAACCCTACCGCCTCGCCGCAGATGAGGGTGGCTCCATCTAGAATGCCCTCTTCATAGGCTCGCTTTGACCTATCGCCCCGGATCAAAGGCAGTATTTCTTCTACGGGGGCACCTTTGTTCTCCATCTCCAGAATTCGTTGGGTGTTTTCGTTTTTCAAAGCCCTTACCGGCATGCGCAGGGAACGTTCGATAAGCATAGTGTCGGTTTCTCTCGCCTTGACCAATGTCTCTTTATAGACGGGGTGAGCCGGGCATTCGATGGTGGCCAAAAAGCGGGTTCCCATCACTACCCCCTCTGCGCCTAAGGCTAGAGAAGCTATCAAGCCTCGGGCATCACCGATGCCCCCGCCGGCTAGGACGGGTATCTTCACCGCGTCAACGGTCATGGGTACTAGGACTAAAGTAGCGACATCGTCCATGCCGGGATGGCCGCCGCATTCTGTCCCAACAACACTGACGATATCAGCGCCCACCTTCTCAGTGGTTATGGCGTACTTCACGCCAGGTACCTTGTGAATGAGCTTGATATTAGACTCCTTGAGGCGAGGCACGAAGGGTTCGGGGCTGCGACCTGAGGTCTCTACCACCTTTACCCCTTCTTCTATTACCGTGCTGAAATCCATCTCCGTTCTCTCAGGTTGGGCGGTAGGAAATATAGAGATGTTGACGGCAAAGGGTTTATCGGTTAGGCTTTTGGCCCTGCGGATGGCTTCCCGCAAATCATCTTTAGTTTTGTAAACGCTGGCGGTTAAAGTGCCTAAAGCGCCGGCGTTGGATACGGCGGCTGCGAACT
This sequence comes from Chloroflexota bacterium, assembly GCA_016210705.1. GTDB lineage: Bacteria > Chloroflexota > Dehalococcoidia > JACQTR01 > JACQTR01 > JACQTR01. The sequence continues at coordinate 14,023 of JACQTR010000086.1, forward strand.
CTGCTGTTCCCAGCCCTGCCAGCCCACCTTGCATAATGGGGTACTGGATGCCCAG
>JACQTR010000087.1 GCA_016210705.1 Chloroflexota bacterium
CCTTAGGTTTCGTATCCTGGTTGTCGGAGTGCGTTGCCTTTTATCTGGTTCTACTTGGGTTTGGCTTGGAGGGTGGGGGACTTTTGCTCCTTAAAGCTACCTTCATCTTGGCCACCTCCAGCCTGGGAGGGTCCATCCTGCTCATACCGGGAGGATTAGGGGTGGCCGAGGGGGGGATCACTGGCCTTTCTCAGGTGCTTTTAGCTATGCCCAAGGCTCCGGCAGCGGCTGCTGCTCTCATCATACGTTTTTGCACCTTGTGGTTTGGGGTGACCCTAGGGATGGTAATGCTTTTCTTCACTCTAAGACGTCTAGCCGCGAGTGACGAAGCGATAGTGGCAGAAGGCTCAACCTATGGACTTGAACGGACTGCAACTAACGACTAGGTTTGCGCAGCCAGGGCAGTATTTAGCTTTTTCATGAGGCGCGATTTACGCCGCGCTACCGCATTGCGATGGAGGATCCCTTTGCTAGCAGCCCTATCTAAAAGGCTTACCGCCTGGCGAGTGGCCTCGGCTGCTCCCGTCAGTTCGTTTCCCAAGATGGTGGCTTCCGCCTTTTTGACGTAAGTTCTAGTAGTACTGCGTATAGTTTTATTCCGCAGTTGCCTTTTTTCGGCCACCCTTATTCTTTTTTTGGCCGATGCAATTCGGGCCAAATTCTTACCTCCGAAGATATTGTTGCTATTGTACTACCTATTAGAGTCCTTGTCTAGCCAAGTTCGGCTAGCGATTTTACTTTCGATGTTGTCTTCCAGACTTTTGACGGACTATTCCTTAGGGGATATACTAGGTTGACGCTTGTTGTTGTGGAACATGACATGACTAACGAAATAGCCGATCTTATAGCGCAGCTTAAGGACAAGAACTGGTATCCTCGCCAGATGGCGGCGGAGACCTTAGGCAAAATGAAGGCCGAAGAGGCTGTTCTGCCGCTTAGAGAGGCTTTAAGAGACCAGAATGAGTGGGTGCGTTGGACGGCATGTTGGGCTTTAGGTCAGATCGGGGACAAAGAGGCGGCGGCGCAGATAGCTCCTCTTCTTCGGGACCAAAATGAGTCGGTGCGGCAGAAGGCGGCGGAGGTACTGGGTATGTTGGCCGAGGCTGTGGCCGTGGAGTCCTTGGTGGAAGCTGTTGGCTCTGACAGCAGCCGATGGGTTCGTCTCTTTGCCGCCTGGGCCTTGGGCAGGGCCAAGGACAAACGCGCCTTGAAACCTTTGGTAAAAGCCCTACGTGATAAAGAGTGGAACGTTAGGGAAAAAGCGGCGGAGGCACTAGGCGAGATGGGCGAGAAGGCGATAGAGCCTCTGGCCGCCGCCCTTAAAAAAGACAATATATATGTCCGCCGCAGCGCCGTGGCCGCTTTGAGCAAAATTGGCGGTCCCCAGGCCAAAGAAGTCCTGCGCCAGGCCCTTAAGGATAAAGATTGGGCGGTTCGGGAGCAGGCTCAAGAGGCTTTGAAAGAATAGCCATCGAAAAGCAGAAAAACAAAAAGGAGAAACATGGAATACGAAACCATCCTTTACACCAAAGATGAGGGCATCGCTACCATAACCCTAAATCGTCCTGAGACGCTGAACGCCTTCAATGCCGCTATGCTGGACGAGTGGTATCAAGCCATCGAGGATGCTAGGGATGACCCCAAAGTACGAGTAGTGGTGGTCACCGGCGCTGGCAGAGGCTTCTGCTCAGGCATCGATATAAGGGCTCGAGAAGAGGGTATAGGCCCTACCGGCGATTCTCTTCCATATGTGCGCCGCAATTGGGCTCGTAATAAGCTCCATAAAATACCCAGGGCTCTGGAGTCTTTGGATAAACCCTATATTGCATCCATTAACGGGGCTGCCATTGGAGGTGGGATGGAGGCAGCCAGTATGGCCGATATACGCATCGCTTCGGATAGGGCCCGATTTGGGATGCAGTTTACCCGTCGTGGCCTCGTTCCTGGGGATGGCGGCTGCTACTGGCTTCCCCGCATTGTGGGCACCGCCAAGGCACTGGAGCTAATTTGGGCCAACGAGATTATAGATGCTCAGGAGGCGCTGCGCATAGGCTACGTGAGCCAGGTGCTCCCCCATGATGAGCTGGCGGCGGCCACTAAGGAGTTGGCCCTAAAACTAGCCAAGGGGTCGGCGGTGGCCATCCAAATGGCTAAACGTTTGCTCTATCAGTGCTTAGACCTGGATCTGGATAAAGCCTTGGAGCTTCACGAACAGATGTCTTTGGTGGTAAGCACCTCTCCCGATGTTGAGGAAGGGGCGCGATCCTGGGCGGAGAAAAGAGAGCCTGAATTTACGGCTATTTAGTCTGAGACCACGAGAAAGAAGCTTTTTAATTATCACGCTTGGCCTGTCGCCCAGGAGAAACCAATTTTCAGGGTATGGCTATTGCCCTGCAAAGGGTGGTTTAGGAAAGGAGGCCGATGCTATGGAAGGTATCGTAGCTTTGGTCATTTTTCTAGGGCTATTAGGGCTATATTTTCTGCCCTCCATCGTTGCTTTGAACCGTGGGGCTAAGAACCCCTTCCCAACAATCATCATCAATTTTTTCTTTGGCTGGACGTTCGTTGGCTGGGTAGTGGCCTTGGCTATGGGTGCTGGGGCTAGGACACGCGATGATTTCTTCGCTGGGACGCGGCCAAGGACAGGAGATTATATTGTATGTCCTCAATGTAGTCTAGAAAATTGGACAGGCTATAAAGAGTGTCAAAAATGTGGTTCCTCTTTGTGGTAGCCTCACACACCATGCCTACCCACATTTTTGAGCTATCATATGTACTGATTTGGGACGGGATAGGGTTCGCGGCCCAATGCTTCCCAAGCAAGATGTCGAGAGTTCGAATCTCTTCA
>JACQTR010000092.1 GCA_016210705.1 Chloroflexota bacterium
TATCCAGGGCAGATAAAGGTTACCGTCATCAGGGAAACCCGGGCGGTGGACTACGCCAAATAACTGACCCTCTAGTTAGGAGTGGAGTTTGCGCATCCTCATGATCGGTGACATCATCGGCAAGCCTGGCAGGAAGGGAGTACAGGCTTTATTACCCTTCTTGCGCCAGGAGCACGAGGTGGATCTGGTTGTCGCCAACGGCGAGAATGCCGCCGGAGGCCTGGGGCTGACTTTAGCTACCGCAGAAGAGCTTTTTCAAGCTGGAGTTGACGTCATCACCTCGGGCAATCATATTTGGGACCAAAAAGATATAATACTCCATCTAGATAGCGAGATTCCTGTCCTGCGCCCCCTTAACTATCCTCCGGGGGTTCCGGGTCGGGGTTATCTGCGCTACGGTAAGGCTCTGGTAGTAAGCCTGCTGGGCCGCACCTTCATGGGCAATTTTGATTGCCCCTTTAGAGCCATGGATAGCCTGCTTGCCCAGTTAGCTCCTTTACCGCCAGTCATTATTGTCGATATCCACGCCGAGGCCACTTCCGAGAAGATGGCGTTGGGTTGGTATCTAGATGGTCGAGTCAGCGCTGTATTGGGGACCCATACCCACGTGGCCACCGCCGATGCCAGATTGCTGGCCCGAGGCACCGCCTATGTTACTGATGTGGGAATGGTGGGTCCCTATAATTCTGTCATCGGTGACGATATGGAAACTGTCCTCCGCCGTTTCCTCACCCAAATGCCATATCGCATCACCGTGGGCCGAGGTTCTATTCTCTTTAATTCGGTGCTCATAAATATTGATGAAACCACAGGTCACGCTCGAGATATCACGCGCCTTGACCAGAAGGTAGCCCCGAATGGGTGAAGTTGATCTCCACCTTCACACTAGCGCCTCCGATGGTCGCCTCAGCCCTGATGAACTGGTTCATTTGGCGGCGCAACGAGGCCTCCGGGTTATTGCCATTACCGACCACGATTCCACGGAAGGGATCGATGCTGCCCTAGCTGTTGCCAAAGGCTTTCCCCAGTTGAAGGTCATCCCTGGGGTGGAGGTGGGCACTGACATACCGCGAGGCGAGGTTCATGTCTTGGGCTATTTTATAGATCACCATGACCAGGCCTTCCAAACCACTTTGAAGAATCTGCGCCACTCTCGCTTGAAGCGGGCTCAGACCATGGTTGCCAAGTTGGCCGATATGGGGATACACATCGAATGGCAACGGGTTTTGGAGTTGGCGGGGGGAGGCTCCGTGGGACGGCCCCATGTCGCACAGGCCATGTTTGAGGCCGGCTACATTCCCTCTCTACAAGAAGCTTTTATTAAATATATCGGACGCGATGGCCCAGCTTACGCCGAACGGGAGAAGATGACCCCTTTGGAAGCCGTGGAGCTGGTGGTTAAAGCCAAGGGTCTGGCGGTCTTGGCCCATCCTGCCGATATTGAAGTTCTGGAGGAGCTACTTCCTAAGCTCCAGGCCGCAGGATTGGTGGGCTTAGAAGTTTATTACAACAGCTATCCTCCAGAGGTAGTAGCCAGGTTGGAGGCTCTAGCTCGGGAAAAGGGACTAATCGCCTGCGGCGGCAGTGATTATCACGGTCTTCAGAGCAGCGTCGAAAGAGACTTGGGTACCGTAGACGTACCTCTGACTGCCGCCGAAGAGCTCATTGCGCTAGCCGAAAATAAAAGTAAGGTAGCCAGGCGATGATTTTAGGTCCTCGAGAAATCCAGAATATTATCCCCCACCGTTGGCCTTTTCTCTTGGTGGACAGGATTTTGGAGATGGAGCCGGGGGTGGGAGCGGTCGGTATCAAGAATTTTACCATCAACGAACCATTTTTCCAGGGCCATTTTCCGGGCTCTCCTATCGTCCCCGGTGTTTTGATTGTGGAGGCTTTGGCCCAGGTGGGGGCGGTGGCCCTTCTTAGCCTGCCTGAGAACAAGGGCAAGGTCGCCTTTTTTGCGGGCATTGATGACTTTCGCTTCCGCCATCCTGTCCTTCCTGGTGACAGCGTAAGATTGGAGGTGAAACTGACCAAGCTCCATCTCCCCATAGGTAAAGGCGCTGCCAAGGCTGGGGTGGAAGGCAAGATAGTAGCCGAAGGAGAGCTGACCTTCGCACTTGGCAACCCTCTCAATGAAACCTCTTAAAGATAACCTCATCACTAGTCTCTGCCGCCTCTGGAATAAGTTATTTTACCTTTTGCCTGCGTTTCGACTCCACACTTTTACACCTGCCTCTATACTTATCATTAAGCCCTGTTGCATTGGCGACGTCCTTATGGCTACAGCTACAATTGCTCAAATCCGAAAGGCCTATCCACAAGCCAGGGTCACGGTAGCTGTGGGTCCTTGGTCACGAGAGGTGTTGACTCACAATCCCCATATAGATCAGCTCTTGAACTGCGCCAGCGTGGGCAGCGGTCGCGTAAGCCCTTACCATTATTTGAATCTAATAAAACGGATACGCCAGGGAGGATTCGATACGGCCATTGTTCTCGATCGTTCTCCTCTACTTAATCTCATTCCCTTTTGGGCAGGCATACCTCGGCGTGTTGGTCTCGATAGCCAAGGACGGGGATTCGCCCTAACGATCAAAGTGCCGATTAGACCTCAACGCCACGAGGCGGAATTGTATTTAGACACGGTACGGGCTCTGGGCATTGTTCCCCAAAAACCTCGTTTGGAATTCCTCCCTACGCCTGAGGAGGCTTCTTGGGCAGCGGCCCAGCTCAAGGCCATAAGAAAGGAGAAAGAAGGAGCTATCA
>JACQTR010000089.1 GCA_016210705.1 Chloroflexota bacterium
CACCGCCAGGTGGGAGATCTCCAACTGAACGAGCGGGGGGTGGCCACCAGGGGTTTGCTGGTTCGCCACCTGGTGCTACCCCAGGATTTGGCAGGAACCGCCACCACTCTTCGCTTCCTAGCCGAGGAAATATCCCCTCATACCTACCTAAACATCATGTCCCAATATCGTCCCGCCCATCGCGCCTTTGCCATTCCTCCTTTAGATCGCCCCATCTCCCACCAAGAGTTCATGGCCGCCGTTAGAATGGCCCAAAAGCAAGGCCTAACCAGATTGGACGGGGTAGAATCTCGACCCTTGGCCCGCCTACGCTTATTTTACCTTATGTCTTCATCTAACCTGGCTTCCCTCTCCGCCACCGTCTACGGTAAGGTACAGGGGGTGTTCTTCCGGGCCTTTGTCTATCATCACGCCAGAGCTCTGGGCCTGCGGGGCTTTGTAAGTAATCTTCCTGAAGGTAGGGCTGTGGAGGTCTTCGCTGAAGGGGAAAGGAAAAACCTAGAAGAGCTGCTAAGGCTACTCCACTGTGGGCCCTCGGGCGCTTGGGTAGAGAAAGTAGAGGCCCAGTGGGAAGAATGCGGAGACAGGTTTGCCAGCTTCGAAATCAAACATTAAGTTAACAGAAGGGATATTTTTGACACCACGAGGGCTTGGGACTAGGGCGTGGGGAGTGATGGGAGCTAGCTTCGTGCTATTCTGGATCCTTGCCTTTGGTCTGGTCATGGGCGGCCAATGGTACAGAGCCAATGCCACTCGTTCCCAGAGCGCCCAGCTAAACATCATCTCGGGAACCGTGCTGATAAGAAAAGGTGACCTATCGCCTTGGGTTAGCGCCACCACGGGAACAAAACTAAAAGAGGGGGATAGCCTCAAAACCGATGGCACCTCCCAGGCTTTCATTGTCCTTTTCGACAATAGCACTATGACTGTATTCGCTGGAACGGAGCTCAAGCTTTCCCGATTGGCTATCTCCCGGTTCAAACCACGAAAGGAGACTATTGTTTTAGAGGTAAGTCAAGGCAAGGCCCATTTCGGGGTAGCCACAACCCTGACCAAAGAAAAGCGCTTTCGAATAGATACACCCCAAGCCACAGCTTTATTAACAGAAGGTAGTTTCGCTCTTAGGGTAGAAGAGGAAGCTACTCAAGTAAGAGTTCAAGAACAGGGAAAGGCCACCGTCATCGCTCAACAGCAAGGAGTTGAACTAAAGAGTGGCGAAATGACTGAAGTAACGCAAAGCCAAACACCCACCCAACCTCAGCCGGCGGGGGAAGAGTTAGTAACCAACGGTGATTTCTCCCAAGGCCTGAACGGGTGGCGAATGGGCAATATCTTAGGATTCCCACAAGGGCGAGATGTGGAGGGGACAGCAGGACTGATTTTGGAGGATGGACGCCCCGCTCTCCGCTTCTTTCGCCAGGGCAGCCAAGGAAGCCATTGTGAAACTTACATCTATCAGGATATGGGCAAAGACGTCTCTGAGTTTTCTAGCCTTCGCCTCTCCCTGCAACTGAAGCTCGTCTATCACAACCTTTCGGGAGGTGGCTATATGGGCTCCGAATACCCTGTATTTGTGCGGATAAATTATCTGACCAACCAGGGGGAGAATTCTAAGGTTTACGGCTTCTATTATCAGAATGACGCCAACAATCGAACCGACAATGGAATCCAGCAGCCCCGTAACCAGTGGATCAATTACCAGGTACCGGATAACTTAATGGCTCTGGACCCACAGCCTCGACGAATTTTGTCCATTCAAGTGAGCGCCAGCGGCTGGAATTACGAGAGCTTGGTAAGGGAGATCAGCCTTACCGCCCAATGACCTTGCTAGCTTCGGCCGGGGACAGGCTGAGGCGGCGAAATCCATAATACTGGTCGTTGTCCAAGAGAAACTGGAGAATTCGGTTAGAAAGATCGCGGTAACTGGTAGCCTCATTAAGCCAATCCTTCAACCGCTCTTTGATTTGCTCTAAGGTCAAAGGCTGATTGGCATTGGCCAAGAAAATACGGAAAAGGATTTCCTTTAAAGACATGTCAGAGATTATATAATCACCCTTCTTGGAACAACAGTCCCTAATCACCAAAAAAGGATTTTCCCCGTAAGGAACCTTACGCGTTTCAAATACCACCCGCCCGCTTTTAGCATCTACAACCGGTACTTGCTTTTCTTCCTCTACCCCTAGCTTCTGCTGGCAAGCCGAACACATCCGCCCTTGGGCCAGGAGAGGGAAGGAGCGATGGTTTTCTTCATACCAATTTAGGTCGATATGATAACGAGGCTCATTATCTTCAGTCATGTTTTTAGTTCTAGCCAATAAGACTAGCCTTTCTTAGCCGTGATATGGAGACTTTTGGTGTTCCGCACACCTTTAAGGGTGGAAACCATGGCCCACAGGGTTCGACTAAAGATATCTCTAACGAAAGGCTTAAGGGCAACAGGCCTGTTGTCCAAATAAAGACTAAAATCCTCGCTACGACGTGAAGTGAGAAACTCCGCCTCAATGAGACTGGCTAGGCCAGCGCTATCCTCTAAAGAATATTGAGCTACCGCGACATCCAAGGGCTCGTCGCTGGCAATGGCCAACAGCTCTCTCGGCTCACAAAGCAAACCTTCCCCCATCTCACGACGGTGAACCTCGATCTTGGGGGCGGTGCTTTGCTTGAAACCTTCGGCGAGGACGATGTCCATATCATCGCCAATTATACCCAAGAGCTCCGCCAGGCTGGCATCGTGGTCTACCTTCTTAATAAGAGCCAACTTTTGTGGAGAACTAATGACCACCACATCGCTGCCAGCTTGAGCGTGGCGCCAGCTATCCTTTCCTGGCTGATCCAACTCAAAGCCATGGACATCGTGTTTTATAGTAGCCAAACGATAGCCTCGCTCTTTGAGCTCGGCCACCAATTTCTCCATAAGGGTAGTCTTGCCCACATCGCTCTTGCCCACGATGCAAACAATAGGTACCATGATTAGGACTCCTCTCCCCAATCCAACATTTGAACCTTCACCCTATCGCCAGCCTCCACTTTGGGCACATCTTCAGGGACTACCACCAGGCCATTGGCCTGAGCCATGGAGGTTAAGATACCAGAACCCTGGGGGCCAGTGAGGCGCGCAAAGTATTGTCCCTGGCGCTTGGTAACGATGGCTCTAGCGAAAACTCGACGGCCATCACTGTTCTTTATAGGCTCCTCGAGGGTAGCCTCCACAGTAGGCTTCGCCCAATTCTTGTAGCCCAGCATCTTAAGAATAGCCGGTCTCCCAAACTGCTCAAAGGCTATCATAGAGCTTACCGGATTCCCTGGCAAACCCAAATGAGGCACTCGGTTATCACCGCCGCCGCGAAGAACCCCGAAGGCCAGAGGTTTGCCTGGCTTCATCCGCACTGTCCAAAAGGCGATCTCCCCTTGAGCCGCTAGAACGTCCTTCACCACATCATAATCTCCGGTGGAAACCCCTGCCGAGGTAATAAGCATATCCACATCCAGACCCTCTTTGATTTTGGCCTCCAGATGGGACAGGGTATCCTTGGCTATACCCAATAGACGAGGGACACCGCCATAGCGCCGAACCTGGGCGGCCAGGCTGAAGCTATTGCTATTATAGATTTTGCCTGGGGCCAAGGTCTCTCCCAACTCCACCAGCTCATCGCCAGTGGCCAGAATGCCAATAACGGGGCGGCGGATAACCCTCACCTCCGACCTGCCCAAAGAGGCCAATATCCCTATCTGCGACGGGTGAAGGACAATGCCTTGACCTAAGACCAGCTCCCCAACAGCGATGTCCTCACCAGCTCGCCGTATATTGGCCCCCTTGGCCACCTCTCGCAATATGGCGATGTGGGTCAAAGGTGCTGGGAGCCGTTGTACCTCATCAGTATCTTCAAAGGGCGCCACAGCGTCGGCCCCGGAAGGGATGGGAGCACCGGTCATAATACGCATCGCTGTCCCTAATCCCACCTCTCCAGACGGCAGATAGCCAGCAGCTACTTGGCCAATAACCTTGAGTACCTTGGGGGATGCCTGACCAGCGCCCCTCGTATTTTCCGCCAACACGGCATAGCCATCCATCGCCGAGTTATCCAAGGGGGGAACAGAGAAGGGTGCATAAATATCCTCCGCCAAAACCTGACCTAAGGAATCCAGAATAGCCGCTGCCTCTGTCTCTAATACGCTAATGTAGCTCAGGATTTTATCCTGGGCCTCCTCAACGCTGATCATGTCTCTGGCCATCCTCATAATCCCTGTTCCTCCACCAGGGCCTCAGCCCGCTCCATGTCTGCCACGGTGTTCACGTTAAAAAAACTCAAATAGTTGGGATCGTAGTTGGTCACCTCTTCACCCTTAATATATCTTACCCTAACCTTACCCAAAAAAGCTACGACCCTAAGTTCCTCCCGATCCAATAGTTCCTTTATGGGAGTCAGGCAGTTCTTAGAATATACAGCATGAAGAGCCTCTGTCTTACCCTTTATCCTAGGCATGACTACATCAAAGCCCTCAGCCACGCTCATCATATAACGCAAGAGGTCAATATTGAGAAAGGGCATATCACAAGCCACCACCAAACTGTGAAAACTAGCGGCCATAGTTAAACCGGTGTAAATGCCACCCAGGGAGCCCTTGCCTGGATAAAAATCGGTAACCCACTTTGCCGGGGCCACGGGAAAAGGCAACTTTGCTTCGGCAGTTACCACCAGGATTTCATCGCTTAGCGGGATGAGACGACCAATAACCCGATGGATAAGGCTTTGGCCAGCGAGGTTGGCTAAGGCCTTGTCCCGACCGAAGCGGGTGCTCTTGCCCCCCGCCAGCACAATGGAGGTCATCCCTAGCCATTCTAGCATCCCTGTCAACTTAAGCTATTACTGCCCCAGGTAGCCCCGCTACGGAGCGTTTGAAGCTTTACTCAAAAGGATGGGGTAGAAGCCACGTTTGGGGAAGACTCTACATTCCCGTAACGTCAGAAGGTATTTATCAAGTTATTCGGTTCACCGCTAGACGAATTCCTCTAGCAAAGGAGCAATGCTAAAAGGATCGAGCTTTTGCTTGACTAAAGGCTCTGCCCCAGATGGGAAAAGGTAATCCCCAAAGGTGGGCCTCTCTGCTTGATATATCACCCCAATAGGTATCCTGTCACCCCACTCCACAGCCTTGCTAAAAGCCATCATCTTATCCGTAGGATCGTAAGTCTCGTCTTCCTCCAGCTTGTAAACCCTTTCCCGATACCAGGCGAAGGTATTCTTACGGTTAAAGGTAGGACAGGGTTGGAGGATGTCAACGAGGGCAAAGCCTTTATGTTGGATCCCCCTGGTAATCAACTGTACCAGGTGATTTATATCTCCGGCGAACCCTCGGCCCACCCAGCTGGCTCCGCCAATTATGGCCAAAGTGATGGGATTTATGGGGGTAGGGGCTCCTTGGGGGGTGGTTCTAGTAACATACCCTGGATCGCTAGTGGGAGACGTCTGACCCCTAGTAAGGGCATAAACTTGATTATTGTGCACCAAGTGGGTAATGTCGTGGTTGTAACGCAAGGCATGGAGGAAATGATTTCCCCCCTCACCATAGCTGCCTCCATCACCAGCTACACCGATAACTGTAAGCTCAGGATTGGCTATTTTAGCCCCTATGGCCGCCGGCAGCGTCCTACCATGGAGAACATTTAGGACATTGCCCCGAGTGTAATGAGGCAACTTCCCCGCCTGTCCAATATCAGAGACCATCAGCACCCGATAGGGCTCGAGGTCGAGGTCCACTAGAGCCCTTCTCAGCGCAACCAAAATAGCAAAGTTGCCGCACCCGGGACACCAAGCTGGAGTGCCCCCAGCATAATCTTCCATCTTTACCATGGCTAGGACACCTCCTTCTTTAACTCCCCAACAATATGCATGGGTGAAAAAGGACGCCCGTCAAATTTTAGGATTTTGCCCGTGATCTTTTTCCCGGTCTCCGCCCGCAAAAGGTGAGCTAACTGACCGGTGGCATTGTTCTCTACCACGAAGCTCCGTTTGGCCCCGTCTAATACCTCCGATACCGTTTCGGATGGAAAAGGCCAAAGCTCATTCAAATGGAGCAAATTGACGTCCTGGCCCTCTTTCCTCAATATATCTACCGCCTCTCTGAGAGGGCCATAAGTGCTGCCCCAGCCGACTAGGGTCGTTTCCGCCCGCCGCGGGCCATATAGCCAAGGCTGGCCAATCTCTTGCTTTATCCCCTTCTCTTTACGTTGCCGCTTCAATACCATTTGAGTCCGAATCTCGGCGCTCTCTATAAGGTGACCTTCTTCATCATGTTCGTCAGCGTCGGTGACCACCAGGGCACCTTTTGTAAGAGGCAAAGCCCGAGGCGATATCCCAGACTCGGTAATCTGATGCCGCTTGTATTCCCCCTGCTTGGCCACCTCTTCCTCAGAAAGAATATCACCTCGCTCGATGTTCACTCGGGAAAGGTCGAACTTGTCCACCGTGGAATAGCAGGTAGCCAGATAATGATCGTTGAGGATAATGACGGGGGTCTGATACTTTTCGGCCAGGTTGAAGGCTTTGGTAGTTAAATAGAAGGCATCTTCAACGGTAGCCGGAGCCAACACCGCTCGGGGAAATTCCCCGTGAGAGGCGTGGATCACAAATTCCAGGTCGCCCTGCTCCATCCTGGTGGGTAAGCCGATAGCAGGACCAGGGCGTTGTCCCTCCACCACCACTATGGGAGTTTCTGTCATACCTGCTAGGCCTAATCCCTCTACCATTAGACAAAACCCACCTCCAGAGGTGGCAGTCATGGCCCTGGCACCAGCAAAGGCAGCCCCAATGACCATGTTTATAACCGAAATCTCGTCCTCAGGTTGAACTACCGCAAGTCCAAAATCCCCCGCCTTCCCCGCCAAGTATTCTAGAATAGGGGTGGAGGGGGTCATAGGGTAGCCAGCCATGAACTTGCAACCGGCTGCCAGAGCCCCTAAAGCTATGGCATCATTTCCAGTCAAGAGCATTCGCCGACTACTGCCCATGACCTTGATCTCCATACCATATTTTGAGTAATACTCCCGTACGTATTGATATCCACCACGGGCTGCTTCAACGTTGTTTTCAGCCACCGTTCCCCGCCCGGCGAACTGTTCCGTTAGCACTTGAGCCAGCAGATTAAAATCATAGTTAACCAAACCAATGGCTGCCCCCAAAGCCACCGAGTTCATCATAATTTTGTTTCCCCCTCTCTCCACGGCCAATCGCTCCAGAGGCACGCCGTAAAATAGGGGGTCCTGAACCGCAAAAGTAACCCTCTCGCTGTCGTACACGATGGCGCCTTGGCTGACCAACTCGGCCCGATGTAGGTCAACAGTTTCTTTGTTCAGGGCGATTAGCATATGAACCGGCTCGGCGACAGCCAAAACCGGCTCATTCTTCACCCTAATTTTGGAGAAGCTATGCCCCCCCCGTATTCGGGATTCGTAGTCTTGGTCGGCAAAAACATGGTAACCACCCCGAGTGAAAGTCTTACCCAAAACCTGGCTGATAGACTGCACCCCTTGTCCCGCCTCCCCTCCTACCATGAAGTCGAAATCTACCATGATTGCCTCCTTGCCTTAGTTTTATACCCGCTGAGGCCCTAGCTCCCGATAGCTCCGCATCACCTCTTCCACTGAGGCCTCGTCCTCCAAGGTAGTCAGGTCGCCAACACTGGCATTTTCGGCCACCGCTTTCAACACCCGACGCATGACCTTGCCACTCCTGGTTTTGGGCAGCTTAGCCACAAAATAAACCTCATCGGGGGTAGCTATGGGGCCCACCGTTTGCCTCATGTGCTCGATTAGCCCCTTCTTTAAATCTGAAGAGGGCGAGACTCCTTCTTTAGGGATAACAAAAATGACGATGCTTTCCCCCTTAATGGGATCAGCTCTGCCCACTACCGCTGCTTCTGCTAGCAGAGGATACGAGACGGCAGCGTCTTCCAACTCGGCGGTGCCTAGCCGATGTCCCGCTACCTTAAGAACCTCATCGGCCCTACCCAGGATCCAAAAGTACCCATCTTTATCCTTTATAGCGTAGTCTCCAGTATAATACATACCAGGAAATCGAGACCAGTACGCCTCTCGATAGCGCTGGGGGTTGCCCCAAATACCTTGGAGCATCCCCGGCCAGGGTTTTCTAATCACCAACTGACCTCGTTCCTCAGAAGGGACCTCCCCTCCCTTTTCGTCGACCACCGCAACATCCACCCCAGGCAGTGGCATAGCGGCTGAGCCCGGCTTCAGGGGTATGCACCCTATTCCCGGCGTGGGCGATATCATGATCCCACCCGTTTCCGTCTGCCACCAAGTATCTACAATGGGGCACCTTTCGCCACCGATGTTCTTGTAATACCACAGCCAGGCTTCAGGATTGATAGGCTCGCCCACGCTACCTAATAGCTCAAGGCTCCTAAGATCGTGCTTACGGGGGCCCTCTTCTCCATATTTCATGAACATTCTGATGGCCGTAGGCGAGGTATAAAAAATCGTAACCCCGTACTTTTCAATGATGTCCCACCATCTATCCACTGCTGGATAATCAGGGGCACCCTCATAGAGAACAATGGTCGCCCCATGGGCCAGGGGAGCATAAACTATGGAGCTATGACCAGTGACCCAGCCCACGTCGGCAGAACACCAGTAGACGGATTCCTCTCTTATATCGAAGACCCATTTATAGGCGCAGTAGTTGTGGACAAGATAGCCCCCCGTGCTGTGCACTATACCTTTGGGCTTGCCAGTGGTACCTGAGGTATAGAGAATATAAAGAGGGTGGTTCGAGTCTATGGGCTCAGGAGCCGATAAATCCGAGGTTTGGGCCAGTAAATCGTGTAGCCAATGGTCTCGCGGGGGCCTGATATTCACAGCCCCCCCCGTCCGTTTAACTACGATCACTTTTTCCACCGAGGGGCTCATAGCTACGGCCTCATCGGCTATCTCTTTAAGCGGCAGCGTCTTTCCTCCGCGAAATCCACCGTCTGCCGTCACTAGCAACTTGGCCTGAGTGTCGTTAATTCTATCGGCCAAGGCCCGGGCGCTAAAACCGGAGAAAATCACGGTGTGGATGGCGCCAATGCGAGCACAGGCCAGCATGAAAACAGCCAACTCCGGTATCATGGGGAGGTAAAGGGCAACCCTATCTCCCTTGCCAACTCCCAAATCTTGGAGTACAGAGGCAAACCGTTTCACCTCTCGATACAAGGTAGAATAACTAAGGGTCCTGGTGTCCCCAGGCTCTCCCTCCCAATATATGGCTACCTTGCTACGACGCCAACTTTGGGCATGCTTATCCACGCAGATGTAGGCAGCGTTGAGCTGTCCCCCTACAAACCATCGAGCGAAGGGCGGATCCCACTCTAGGGTTTTATCCCAAGTCTTAAACCACTCCAGTTGGCGGGCCTGCTCCGCCCAAAACGTCTCGGTCTCCTCAATGGAGCGATAGTACACATCGTAATACGCTCTTAGCGGCCAATACCTAGACTCAAAGGGTAGCGACATTTGAGTCATGTCTCGAACCCTCCTATCTAATACTTTGTCCTTGGGGAACCTTAGGGGATGTATAACCCCGCTTGAGCGGGAAAGGGAAGGAACTTTGTTAGTGCTCGTTGATACTAGCCATTTCGCTCAGATTTGTCAAGCCCTGAGGGTTATTCTTCGCGCAGAACTAGCTAGCCGGACAACTAGCAGCAGAAAACTAAGAGCCACCATCTTTCTAAATACCGGTGGCTAACGGCTCGGGGGGTGGCTTTGCGAACAGGATCAAGGGTACAGATAAGGCGGCAATGGCGGCCGAAATCAAAAAGGCCAGATAATAGCTACCGGTTACATCAGCGATTTTCCCTGCAAACCAAGGACCCACTACACCACCAACCATGCTTACCGTCATTACCAGCCCCTGGATAGCCCCAAAGTGTTTAGAGCCAAAATAGTCGCCGAGGAGTGCGGGCCTTACCGAAATCGGGCCTCCATAGCCTATTCCATACGTTAGAAGGAATGGGACAATCAGCCATGGGCTCTGCACATTGGCGAAAATAAATACCCCTATGGCCTGCAGGACAGAGGCCACCGCTAATATATATCGCTTGTCCATAGTGTCGCTTAGCCAGCCAAAGCCGAGCCTACCCACGAGGCTAGTCACTGTCATGCCCGTTACCACCAAGCCTGCCGCCTCTCGAGAGTACCCCATTTTAGTCAATGCCGGGATCTCATGTACCATAAGAGCGCTGATCGCCATACCAGAAAAGGTAAGCCCTACAGATAGAAACCAAAAAGAAGCGGTACGCATTGCTTGAAAAGGAGTGAAGTTCGCACTGCCAGAAGGGTTAGAGGCCCGTTCGAAGTTCGTCTCCAGGTACCCTTCTCTTACCTGAGGCCTAAGGATAGCCTCCTCAGCCGGTGGGTCGCCATCGGGTAAATACCCATAGGGTTCAGGCCGATGCCTCATGCACAAAGCAGCGGGTACCCCCACCACCACTACTCCAAAGGCAATCATCATCAACGCCGTTCGCCACTGATACTGGTCAATGAGCCAAACCACCCCCGGAACCAGGAGCCCACTCAACCCTGGCCCGGCCATAAGGAGACCCATAGCCATACCTCGCCTGCGCACAAACCAATTAACTATCGCCGCCTGCGCGGGCATAGAAAAGCCAGCACTGAACCCTGCCGATACCACCAGAAAAGCTATATAAAAGGTGAAAAGCGAGTTGATACGACTCAGAAGCATAAAGCCCAAGCTGGCAGTAATTATGCCTGTAAAGATCAACTTCCGAGCACCTATCTTGTCGATAAGGAAGCCTACTACTGGAGCCATAACACCCCCCTCGAAGCGCTGCAAAGAAAATGCCAAAGAGGTAGTGGCCCTACTCCAGCCGAACTCATCCCTTATGGGATCAAAAAAGGCACCAAAGCCATAATAGAAAACGCCTCCAGCGTACAAGGAATTAAAAGCCCCCGCCAATACCATCCACCACCCAAAAAACACTTTTCGTAGTCGCACCATTAAGTCAATATGCCTCCTTATGTC
>JACQTR010000090.1 GCA_016210705.1 Chloroflexota bacterium
ACTTTGGAGGTCTTCTGGCCGATGGCCACGTAAATGCAGATGAGGTCGCCGCCCTTCTGATTAATTATCGTATCCAGGGCAATGGCCGTCTTGCCGGTGGAGCGGTCGCCGATGATCAGCTCTCGTTGGCCACGGCCAATTGGGATCATGCTGTCAATGGCCTTGATTCCTGTCTGCACCGGGGTGTCGACCGATTTACGCAACACCACGTTGGGTGCTACCCGTTCTACGGGCCGGGTACGCTCGGTCTTGACGGGCCCTTTGCCATCTATGGGCTGGCCCAGGGCGTTGACTACTCGCCCGATGAGGGCCTCTCCTATGGGCACTTCAGCGATGCGTCCGGTGCAACGTACCTCGTCCCCTTCTTTGATCTGAGAATAATCGCCTAAGATGATGGCCCCCACGCTCTCCTCCTCCAGGTTGAGGGCTACCCCAATAATGCCGTGAGGGAACTCCAAGAGCTCATTGTATTTAGCGCCACCCAGCCCGTGAATGCGGGCGATGCCGTCTCCCACTTCCACCACGGTGCCCACGTCTACCATGGTTATAGGTGCACCAAACTGCTCTATTTGCTGGCGAATTACAGAAGCGATATCTTCAGCGCGAACGGTCATCCTAACTTACCCCCTATTAACTCCTTGCCTCCGCTAGGTTCCTTCTCAGGTTTTGGAGGCGGGTACGTACACTACCATCGATTACTTTGTCCCCGATCTTGGCCACCAGACCGCCCAGGATATCGGGGTCTACCTTCTTAGTTATCACCACCCTTTGGCCCCAAACATCGGTTAGGGCCTGGGCTATCTTAGTCTGCTCTTGGCTATCTAAAGGAACGGCGGTGGTCACCTCGGCCTGGGCTAGGCCGCGTTCGGCGTTGAGCAAATCCTCATACTCGGCCAGGATCTGCTCCGTTATCCCTAGCCGGTCCCTGGTTATGAGGAGATAGAGCAAATTTTTGGCCAAAGGATTGATTCCTCCTAAGAGGCGCTCCACAAGGTCTTTTTTGTCGTCTAAGCGCACCTTAGGGTTTTCTAGTATTGTCATAACCTGGGGTTCATGGAGAACAACAGCAATGGTCCTAAGGTCGTTCAACCACTGCTCCAAAGCATCCCTTTCCTTGGCAATTTGGAATATTGCTTGGGCGTGTCTTTTGGCCGAAGCTCCTCTGACCACCCTACTCCTTTTCCCTCAACTAATTCTGTGGGGTTCTAGTGCCTTCTTCCAAAACCTCGTCGATAAGCCGCCGATGGGCCTCTTTGTCCAAAGATCGGTTGATGACCCGCTGAGCTGCCAAGATGGCGAGATCGACGAATTGACGGCGCAACTCCGTCATGGCTTCGCTCCGCTCTAGCTCGATCTCAGATCGGGCCCGTGTGATGAGGGTTTCTGCCTCCCGCCTCGCCTCCTGGCGCGCCTCATCTATCATCCGCTCGCCCATTTGGTTGGCTTGGGCCACCAGTGCCTGACCTTCGCGACGGGAAGCCTCCAGTTGAGTCTCTACCGCCTTCTCAAGGCGACCACGCTCCTCTTTAATGAACTCGGCGTCATCCAAACTTTTTTTGATTCTGGACGAGCGCTGGTCCATCATCCTCAGGATGGGCTTATAGGCGACGATGTAAAGGAGCACTAAAAGCAGGGCGAAATTAATGAGTTGGGCCACCAGGCCCGGCAAATTGATGCCTAGGGCTTCCACCGAAATCTCCTTTGTTTAGCGCTTAATCTATCCGTAAGGCTATATTACGAAAGCGATGATTACCGCGACCACCAGGGCGTAAATGGCGATAGCTTCGCAGAAGGCTATGGCCAAGATCATATTGATCTGAACGGTGGCCGAAGCCTCCGGGTTTCGCCCCACCGATTCCAAGGCTTTGCTGGCCAGCAATCCGATGCCTATGCCCGGCCCTAAACTGCCCATACCAATGGCAAGGGCTGGTGCCAGCAATCTCATAGCTTCCTCAGTCATTCTTTCTCCCTTCCCTTTTTATTTTTTAGCTTGGGGCCACTGCTGTATGCGTTTCCATAGCCGTAGCTTCCTCACCATGCCCAGCCACGGCGATAACACCAAATACCAATGTGAGCATGGCGAAAATTAGGGCCTGGATAGCGCCCACCAATAGCTCCAAACCAAAGGCCGGTAGCAGTGCCACTAAAGGTATTAGAAAACTTATAGCCGCTAGCAGGATCTCCCCAGCGAATATGTTGCCAAAAAGTCGGAAGGTAAAGCTGATGATGCGAGCTATCTCGCTCACCAGTTCCAAAAAACCCACCATGAGATCAATCAGACCAAACATTAGGCTTCCCTTCAATAGGGAGCGTACGTTGAAGAACTTGCTGCCGTACCGGAAAATACCTAGAGTGCTGATCCCCCAATATTCGACAAAAATAGCCGATATCAAAGCCAAGGCCAAGGGGGTATTTAGGTCGGTATTGGCACTTCGCAAGAAAGGGACAAAACCGCCAGCCACCTCTCCTTTCTTGAGCGGGGGCGAACTATTGAGGTCTTCTTCTGTAAATTTATCTCCCCCTGGGGGTATAAGAGCCAGTTTTAACGCCCCCAGGTCTTTTTCTTGAAAGATAAAGCCCTCTTTGGCCTCGGTTTCCACTAGACCGATGGAGCCATAGCCGGGAAGAAGCCCCATCCAATTAGAGACGATGACAAAGAGGAAGATAGTGGCCACCACGGGGAAGAAGCGTCGCCCGTTCTTGGGGCCGGCCACGGATTCCACCAACCCCAGCAATACCTCCAAAACCGTTTCCACAAAGTTCTGAATGCCTCGGGGCACCTCCTCCATACGTCGGGTGGCTAGATAGCTCAGGGCCACCAAAACCATGATAGTGAGCCAGGCAGCTAAAATGGTATTGGTGAGGGGAAAGCCTATAGGCTTGGTGACACTCTCTGCAGGAAGCTGGATATGGGCCATGGGGCCGCGGAGGAAAAGAAAGCCGAGGATCAAAAGAACTAGGGAAATAACTACCAGAGGAAGGCATCCCTTTTTTGCCACTAGCTTTTCTTCTCCTTATCCTTATCCTGATGCCCATCGCCCTCGAAGAAAAGCATTCGATAGGTGCCCCAGAAAGCGGCTACCAGGCCGATACCTAAGCCGAGCAAGGTGAACAGTATGCGGGTATTTACCTTATCGTCCAACCAGAGTCCCACCAATACTCCCAAAAGGATGCAGACGGAAACGTACCAGCCCAGTCCTACCAGCCTTAGGGCCATTGCCCAAGACTTCATTCATACCAACCATTTCTCCAGCTTTGCGCAGTATATCACAGACATTATACCAGGTCAATCCTTTTTCACTAAACTTTTTTGGGCCAGCAGGGCTAAAAATACAGTTAAGGTCAAGCTCATGCCCGCGAAGAGGTAAAGCTTGGCTAGTCGGGTAGCCAATAGTAAGGCCAGACTCCCAAAAAGGGCGCAAAGTACGTAGAACAGAAAGACGATTTTGGTTGGGGAAAGGCCCATCTCCATGAGCCGATGATGGAGGTGGCTGCGATCGGCGGCAAAGGGAGAGCGCCCCATCTTGAGGCGACGAAATATGATCCAAGCGCCGTCAACAATGGGAACTCCCAGAACCAGCAAGAAAGTGGCGGCTTTAGTTCCACCCACAACAGAGAGAGTGCTTAGGACGAAGCCCAGAAAAAGGGCCCCTGAGGTTCCCATGGTTATCTTAGAAGGGAAGAAATTGTGGGGGAGGAAGCCCAAGGTAGCACCCATCAGGGCCAATGGTAGCACAGCCAGGGTGTATTGGTTCATGCGAAGTGTTTGAACAAAGAGTACGGCGGCGGCTATGGCAGCGATTCCCGCCGCCAGGCCGTCGAGGCCGTCGATAAAATTGATGATGTTCATGGCCCCCACTATCCAAAATAGGGTGAAAGCCAGGGCCAGCACGGTGGGGAGGTGGAACATGCTTTGATAGAGGGTGGTTCCGAAGGGATTGGTCACCTCGTAAATAATCATCCCCCCGGCCATAGCTATTCCTCCCGCCGTTAATTGGCCCACCAACTGGGGGAAAGCCCTCAACTCCCGCTTGTCATCGATTATTCCTATGGTTAGGGCCACGGTGGCACCTCCCCAGATAGCAATGAGTTTGCGTACCTCATCAGCGGTGCGACCCGCCACCAAAGGTGCCGTAACCCCCAGGGCTACCATAAAAGCTAAATATAGGGCCACCCCCCCGAGCCTCGGCTTCAGTGTTTCCTGACGGCGGGAGCTAGGACGATCCCGGAATCCTAGGCGCAGGGCCCATTGTCTAATGACTGGAGTGAGAAGGTAGCAGAGGAGGAAAGAAATAACAAATGCCAGAACCATAGGTAAAGCTAACGTCACTATACCCCCTTAGTGGGCTCTCCAGGAAGATCGCGGTTGCCCTTAAACAACAAAACTCCAAGCCTAACGCTTGGAGCTTCTAAAGCTATGATCTTGCCTTTTCCGCCGCCCACCTCCAAAGCCCCGAATCGGCCTCTAACTATTAGCCCTTAGCGAGCAGCCCGGAGAAGTCACCACTAAAATCTTCTAAGAACTGGTGCATATCCAGGACGTCATCGGCTGTTACTGGGCCAAATTCGCTAAACACAGCCTGTTCCGCCTCGGTTAGATCGGTAACCACCTCGGTAGCATGGTCTTTATCGATAATAGCTGCCACTAGACCCTGGCTAGAGCAACCAGAGCAAGAGACGCTGAGGAACCAAAGATCACCTTTATGGCCAAGAACGCGGATGCCCGTTTCGGCATAAGGCTCTCCGCAGACGGTGCACTTCACCGCCGAAACCAACTTCATCAAAAACTTCTCTTCCACGGTCAAGCCTCTTGCGGGCCCTCAGCCTTGCCTTTCTCCAGATCGCTGAGATCGAGGGTATCAATAAAGTCCCGGAACGGGCCCAGCCTCTTCAGATCCTCCTCACTCAACTTTTCTCCTTCCTGAGGTTTGACTATGCCTTGTTCCAGGGTTATCCCCGCTTTATCCAAGACCGATTCCTCAGCGTAAATGGGCACATTAACCCGAACCGCCAGGGCCAAGGCATCGCTGGGGCGGCTATCGATCTCAACATGGCGTCCATCGGCATTGAGGACGATCCTAGCATAAAAGGTGTCGTTGTGGAGGTCGTTGACGACAATGGAGTCCACCGTGGCTCCCAAGGTGCCAATAACACTTTGTAGCAAGTCATGGGTTAGGGGGCGGGCTACTGATACCTCTTGAAGCCGGATGGCTATGGCGTCAGCCTCGGCAGGGCCGATCCAAATGGGCAGGTAGCGGTCAGAGTCCTTTTCCTTTAGGATTACAACCCTCTGGTAATTCATAACGCTAACGCGGACGCTATCAACGGTCATCTCAACCATTAGCCACCTCCCATTGGGCTAAAGCACAACACAACGGTATTTTAAATCATGTGGCCCTAGCTGTCAATGGTGTGTACTCGTCCAGTAGATCCCGTACACCCCGTACACTTTTTGCTCCTTTCATGTGGGATAGAACCGTTGCAGAAACTGCAAAGGCGTTAGGTAGCCCAAGGCTTGATGGGGCCGCACCGTGTTGTAG
>JACQTR010000095.1 GCA_016210705.1 Chloroflexota bacterium
CGTCTGGGAGGATATTGGCTCGCTCTCTGGGGCCCACAAGGAGCGCCTGGGCTACCAAACCCAGAAACCCCTGGCCCTGCTGGAGCGCATCATCAATGCCTCCTCCAACCCGGGGGACGTGGTCCTGGACCCCTTCTGCGGGTGCGGCACCGCCATTCACGCTGCCCACAAGCTGGGCCGCCGCTGGATGGGCATTGACATCACCTACCTGGCCATCAACCTCATCGAGCGGCGGATGAGGGACGCCTTCCCTGATATCAGGGTAGAGGTCATCGGCGACCCCAAAGACCTGGGCGGGGCTTATGACCTATCCCGCCGGGACAAATGGCAGTTCCAGTGGTGGGCCTTGACTCGGCTAGACGCCCAACCGGTGGCGGGCAAGAAGAAGGGCGCCGACCGGGGCATAGACGGCGTTATTCCCTTCTTCGCCGGACCTAAAGAGGATTACAGGCGGGCCATCGTTTCCGTCAAGGGCGGCGAGCACGTGGGCGTGTCCATGGTGCGTGACCTGGTGGGCGTGCTGGAACGGGAAAAAGAACCTATTGGCGTTATACTGACCTTGGAGCCGCCGACCAGGGACATGGTCACCGAGGCTGCGGCCGCCGGTTTCTATCACAGCGACTTCTGGCAACGAGACTATCCCAAAATCCAGATTCTAACCGTAGAAGGTATGCTGGCCGGACAGCGGCCGCAAATACCGTCGCCCAAATCGCCCTACGCCCAGGCGCCAGTGGAAAGGGAGCGAGCGGAGCAAGGGAGGTTCTAGAAGTGTCATTGATAGCGCATCATTGTCATTCTGAGCGAAGCGAAGAAACTGGGGATGGGTAGGCATTACGTCTACCAGGACCCACAGGAGAGGGAGTAGAGCGCTAGGTGGTGCGCCCCACCTCCAGACCCTTCGCTGCCCCTTCGCCACGCTCAGGGCTTCGGCTCAGGGTGACAAAGGCAGGCGTCTAGAAATGTCATTCTGAGCGAAGCGAAGAATCTGGGGATGGGTGAGTATTACGTATACATCATGACTAACCACTCGGATACTCTATATACCGGAGTTACAAACGACCTCCAGCGGCGCGTGTACGAGCACAAACAAAAGCTGGTAGAGGGCTTCACTGCAAAGTACAACCTCAATATGCTGGTGTACTATGAAGCCACTGAGGATGTTCAGTCGGCGATTAGGCGCGAGAAGCAAATCAAAGGCTGGCGTAGAGCTAAGAAGATCGCTCTAATTGAGTCCACAAACCCGCAGTGGAGAGACTTAAGCGAGAGGTGGTACGCCCCACCTCCAGACCCTTCGCAGAGTTTACCCTGAGCGAGATTCTTCAGTCGCTCCGCTCCTTCAGAATGACAGAAAGCGAATGGCTCAGGGTGACAAAGGAGCGAGTGTCATTCTGAGCGAAGCGAAGAATCTGGGAATAGGTTAAGAACGGGATAACATGATGTTCTACGGAAAAACGTATCGCTTTAACATCCACGAGCTGGGGGGAGCCCTGGGGGACTTGGGCACCCTGGTGCCCTTGGCCATAGGGCTTATCGCCATCAATGGCCTGAACCCCACCATGGTGCTTTTGATCCCCGGCCTCCTTTATATTGCCGCCGGGCTTTACTACCGCAT
This sequence comes from Chloroflexota bacterium, assembly GCA_016210705.1. GTDB lineage: Bacteria > Chloroflexota > Dehalococcoidia > JACQTR01 > JACQTR01 > JACQTR01. The sequence continues at coordinate 1,613 of JACQTR010000095.1, forward strand.
TCCCATGCCGGTGCAGCCTTTGAAGGCGGTAGCGGCTATCGCCATTGCCTCCAGCCTTTCTTCTAACCTAATAAGTGCCGCCGGCCTCCTTATGGGCATCATCCTCCTATTCCTAGCCCTAAGCAAAACCATAAACCTTATCGTCCGGCTCTTTCCTTTGCCTGTGGTCAGGGGCATTCAACTGGGTATAGGACTCCTCTTGATTAACAGCGCCCTCAAATTGGTCACCAAATCCCCCTTTCCCACCAGCCAGCTCAGCGATAGCCTGAGGGTCGTAGGCTTCACCGTGCCTTTGGGACTGGTGACCGGCATAGCTGCCATGGCCCTGCTGCTGCTCTTCGTAAAAAAACGAAGGCCGACCTCGCTGCCGGTGCTGGGCTTGGGCCTGGGCATCAGCCTGGCTAGCTTAGGATGGGGGATGCCCCGTTTCCAGACGGGCCTGGTTCTTCCCAACTTCTACTGGCCCTCTTTTGCCGATCTGTCTTCGGCGCTAGTCCTCCTGGTCATCCCTCAAATCGCCTTGACTCTAGGGAACGCGGTGGTGGCCACTCAAGATGCCGCCCAACAGTATTTCGGCGACCAGGCCCGCCGCGTCAGCCACCGCGCCCTCCCCGTTACCATGGGCCTGGCCAACCTCGCTGCTGGATTCTGGGGAGGGATGCCCGTATGCCACGGCGCTGGGGGGCTTACCGCCCACTATCGCTTCGGGGCTCGAACTGGAGGTGCTAGCATAATCATCGGTGGCATCCTGATAGCCATCGCCCTCTTCCTGGGGAAGAGCGCTTCCAAAGCCCTATCCCTCATCCCCTATCCCATCCTTGGTGTTCTCCTGATCTTCGTGGGGTTCCAGCACGCCCTTCTGGCTAAGAAGATTCCTCGCTTCATAGACTGGCTAACCGTATTGGCTATGGGGCTGACCGCCCTGCTTACTGCCAACATTGCCATTGCCTTTGCTGTTGGTTTCTCTATCCACTATGCTCTAAAATATGGATTAATCCTTCATCGAAAGACGTCTTTGCAAAACTAGGAGATAAGCTATGAACATCGCTGACTTAGAAAATAAAGCCAAAGAAGCTAAGGCAGCCTCAAAACGTCTGTCATCTCTTTCCAGCGCCGCTAAGAACCAGGCTTTGTCAAATATAGCCGAGGGGCTGGTGGCGCAGGAGAAAGCCATTTTGGCCGCTAACGAAATAGACCGCCGCCAGGCAGAAGCCGAGGGTATGGGGGCTGCCATGATTGACCGCTTGCTCCTTAACTCCGAGCGCCTGCGGGGCATGAGTGAAGACGTGCTCACTGTGGCCGCTCTGCCCGATCCCGTGGGCGAGACCTATGACATGCGAACCCTGGCTAACGGCCTTCAGGTTGGGAAGCGACGCGTCCCCCTGGGAGTCATCGCCACCATTTATGAGAGCCGACCTAACGTCACCGTGGACATCTCC
>JACQTR010000091.1 GCA_016210705.1 Chloroflexota bacterium
GCCTTGGGGTGATGGGGTTTGCCGACGCCCTTCTCAAGCTGGGGATACCCTATGACTCGGAGGCAGGATTGGAAGAAGCTGAACGCATCATCAGCTTCATTTCGGCTGAAGCGCATCAAGCCTCAGCCAAGTTGGCTGAAGAAAGGAAGGTATTCACCAACTTTCCGGGAAGCGTATACGATGTGCCGGGTGGCCTTAGGCCCCGAAACGCCACCATGCTATCTATTGCACCCACGGGGACAATCAGCATCATCGCCGGCTGCTCCAGCGGTATTGAGCCTCTTTTTGCCCTTGCTTTTGTCCGAAACGTAATGGAAGGGACACGCCTGCTCGAGGTCAACCCCATATTCGAAGAAATGGCACGGCAACGCGGCTTCTACTCGCGTGATTTGATGGAGGAAATCGCCACCAAAGGGGGTCTCCGATACATCGCTGGAATTCCTGAAGATGTGCGCCGAGTTTTCGTCACCGTCTGGGACTTAGAGCCCGATTGGCACGTAAGGATGCAGGCAGTATTCCAAAAGCATGTCGATAACTCGGTATCCAAAACAATAAACCTTCCTTCAAAGGCCACGCCCCAAAGCATCCAGCGCATGTATCTGCTGGCCCACAATCTCAAATGCAAAGGCATTACCGTGTACCGGTATGGTAGCAAGAGACAGCAGGTACTTACCCTCGCCGGTCACATGCCAGAGGGAGCGGTGTCGCCAGAGACGGCCATCGAGCCTGCGCCGTATGTCATTGCCGACTCAGAGTATTCAGGCGGCTGCGGTTACGGAACCTGTCCCTTCTAAATTGTAGGGAGATGGCATCCTTGTCTCTCCCACCTCGGTCGTTGGGATTGGAAGGGATAGTAGATGATGATCATGGTGGTAAAAGACAATCTCTTGAGAAATTGTAAAATCCGAATCAGATGCCCATTGCGAAGCCAACTTTCACGATTTTTTCATGGTTCCGACTTATGAGTTCATAAACCTTTCATAATGGGCGCTATATAGTAATAGCATAGGTAAGTTTATCGATAGCTTGTTGGTTGGGCATAGGTTAGGGACCACAGCAAGGCGGAAAACTATTTGCTCGGCCGTCCACTCGAAAAGCGCAATGAGGAGCATCATGTATACTACGACTTCGTTTTCTCAGTTCACGAGGTGGGCCTCAAATTTAGCCGGATCTTCGAGGGCGTTCCTGATAGCGATGGCAGTTATCCTAGCGTGGGGTATCACCGGCCCGATTTTTGGCTTTAGCGATACATGGCAACTTGTGATCAACACGGGCACAACAATTATAACCTTTCTCATGGTATTCCTTATTCAGAACACACAGAATAGGGACAGCATGGCAATGCAAGTGAAGCTGGATGAGCTTATTCGCGCAACTAGCGGTGCGCATAACGCTCTCTTAGATTACGAGGAATTGGCTCAGGAAGATCTTGAGTTGATAAGAGGCAACTACGAAGAACTGGCACGTGAGGCACGAGAAGGCCTCCGTAGAGGCTCTTCTGATATGGGAACACCGGAAGTGCAGAAGCCAAGTCAGGCGATCGGCCGGGGAAACTCGAAGCGATAAAAGGTAATAGTAAATCCAGTAGAAGGGAGGCCAAGCATGCTTGCTCTATTAGTTTTAGCCGTTCTTCTGGCTCATCTTGTTTGGAGGTTTTGGAGTGGCAGTTTCGCCACTGCTTTTCATAAGTCACTGAAAGCGTCTGCACCCGCCGGAGCGATGCCGGTAAGGATAAGAACGATAGAGGAACTGAGAGAATTCCGCGCCTCAAAAAAGAGACTATAATATTGATGAAAGGCCTCCCCCCGTGGAGCTTGGCTCGATCTTAACCTTGTATCTACAGAGAAAGCTTGATTGAGAAAGACGCTGTCTTTGATCAACGTAAAGAGCCGGGTGAGTATTGTCCCGGCGATGATCTCAGATGCTAAGATTGATTTTGTTATTGGTTGGCGTGCTGAGCTTCATAGCTCTCAATGTGGGCTGCTATGAAGGCCCTAACCACGTGTATTTTGATAATCGCACTGACCGCAGCCTTGTGGTAAGCTTTGCTTGGCCGTCTTTTAGCCCCAAGACGGACATCGTGTTGAAACCTCGCTCGATAAGAACACGTTCTTTCGTCGGCTTAGTTGTGAACGATGAGATACTGGTGGTGGAAGCTAAAGATGATCAGGGTAATCTAGTTTATTCAGAGACTTTAACCCTGCTGCAGTTGAAAGCGCGAACGATTTCACCAACTTCCTCTATGACATAACCGGGGCCTTTGTTTCCGCTTTCGCGGGCATAAGGACAAATCCGGCGGCTGGTGGCAGCGTGCTGGAGGTAGGCTCCATCATCGCTATGGCGGTCTATCTTTTCCTTGCCTGGATCTTGGTTCGCTTAATCTCGCTGGCCTTTGCTCGGCCCAGCGCTAGGGTTACTTCTATAGAGGAGCGCAGACTGAGGTCAGGGGAAAGGAGGTAAATGTGGCCACGAAAAAACAGTTAGAAGCTGCTAGAGAGAACATAATAGAGGCTCAAGAGAGGCGCTTTATGTCGCCAAAACAGAATGCGATAGCTCAGCCTGAAGGAAGAGCCAGGGCAAAACTGGGGACAAAAGGCGGGGGTGAATATTTTAGAATAGTGGTTCGGCCAAAGGAAGAGTTTGTTGTCTTCCGATATCACGATATTGGCGAACCCGGGCATATCCAACGTCTTGCCGGCAGAAGGAGCAGTGGCTCTTGGGATACCCAAACCTTGCTCATAAGTAAAGAGGACGCCCATATTGAAGGGGACAAGCTGGTTCCAGACACTGATGATGCGAGAGGAGTTTTGGAGCAGCTTGGATCCGAGCCTAAGCATGTCAAAGAGGATATTTTTGAGGCGAAAGATAGGCCCAATGTGCTGGAAAGCGAAAAGCCGACGTCAGCTCAAAGACGAGCGCAGATGGCTAATATACGAAAAGCACGGGAGGCTCGCGTAACTAAATAACCTCAACGATTAGTGGGATTTCTAATGGCTCTAGCATTCGAGGAACGGGTGCCGGAGCCGTTTTTTTTAGGATTTAACTTGGGCTGCGTCGGAGGTCCACCGCTTGAAATCGCCCTGCTTTCAGTTCGGCCACCAGTTCCTGGAGGTCGCCGATCTTTCGCTGGAATAGGGTGGCAAAGGAGCCAATGTCTGACAAATGATGGGCATCACTACCGCCA
>JACQTR010000096.1 GCA_016210705.1 Chloroflexota bacterium
GATCTCACCAGTCCTGGGGTTTATGGACACTAGGGCAGCATTATTGGCGTTGTTATTCTCTAATTTGGGCAGATGCTCCCGGATTATGCCCTCTGCCTCTTGCTGAAGGTTTAAATCCAGGGTGGTAGTAACCTTCAGCCCCCCCCGGTAAACCAACTCCGGGCCGTATTTCTCCAGCAGCAGGTCGCGGATATAGTTGACAAAATGGGGAGCCTCAAAGGTAAAGCTCTGAGTGGCATAGGTCAGTTCCTCCTCTTTCGCCGCCTCTGCCTCCTCCTTGGCAACATAACCCTGACGTACCATCAGGTCTAAAACCACGGCCTGACGGGCCTTGGCGGCTTCGGAATTGGTCAAGGGGGAGTATAAAGAAGGAGCCTGAGGCAGGCCTGCCAACATGGCCGATTCTGCTAGAGTCAGGTCTTTGGCCGATTTGCTGAAATAGCGCTGCGCTGCTGCTTCAATGCCATAGCTGAAGTTGCCATAGTATATCTCGTTCAGATACCATTCTAAGATAAGGTCTTTGTTATAAAGGCGAGTGATTTCAAAGGCTAGGATCCATTCTTTTATTTTGCGAGAGACCAGACGCTGGCTGCGCTCCCGCTCTGGTATTAGGACATTCTTTACTAGTTGCTGGGTAATAGAGCTACCACCCCCCGCAAGCTTTTCCCGACCTGTCATGTTTTGCCAGACAACTCTAGCTATACCCCGGACATTGATACCAGGGTTGTTGTAGAAGTCGGCATCTTCGGTGGCGATGGTGGCTTCAATGACATGAGGAGATATTTGGGAAAGGGGCACTGCAGTTCTCATCCCACTTTGAGGATCAAAGACTTCGTAAAGGAGGTGGCCGTCGCGATCGTAAATCTTGCTGCTTTGGGTTAACTCCCGCTGGGCCAAGACGTCAGGGGAGGGTAAATCTCGTGAATAATACCAGTAAGCTCCTACCACGCCGGCGGCCGCCCCTCCAACCCCCAACACTCCTAAGACCATCAGGCTTAAGAAGATAGGCCACAAGTGAAAAGAGCTACGGGGCTTGCGTAGGCGTCGCCCACTGTTCCTTGAGGATCGGGCCATCTTACTTCACCTAACCCAGGGATTATCCTTAACCACCACCCAGAAATGGGATAGCCCAAACATTTGTAACGGTGTCCCCTCCCAAGAATAAAAAAGACGACGGAGAAGGGCTGCAAGCTTGGGTTTCCGAGTAGCGATGCCGTCAAATCCAGGAAAAATAATCCGTTGAGCCTTTATTGAAATCATTAATCCTTGGAATAATCTTAACAGGTCTCGACGTAAATAAGCCCGTACGTGCGGTATCAACAATCTGCGCAAAGGTACAGGCAAGTAGTTACCAAAGGGCAACAATTTGAAAAAGTATCGTCTTCCCCAAAAGAAACCGTGGGTTTCAAAGGGGTATAGGCGGTTGGGAGCAAAAATAATTAGGCTACCCTTGCCCTTGGTCACCCGATAGGCCTCCCTCACTGTTCTATGTTCGTCGGCCACGTGTTCTATGACCTCATGAAGGAAGGTAACGTCGAATGAATTATCGGCGAAGGGCAAGCTCTCGCTTTGGGCTATAGCCAAGTTAGGCAAGGTCTGTCCCCCCTCTTTAACCCTCTCGGCATCGATATCGACCCCATAAACCTCGTCACTGAAAGAGCGAAACTGGCGCACATAAGTCCCTGTCCCGCAGCCGATATCCAGGATACGTTTCCCCTCCAAGGAAACATATTGGCGAACCAGGTTCAGACGCCGTTCTTGGCCGAAACGCCAAACGTAGCTGGGATGTCCTAAGACAATAGCTTTCTCTTTGACGGCCAGCCCAACCATGTTCGTCAATTCTAGCAAACCCAAGCCAAAAGTTCAAGGAAGGGGTCTTGAGGCCCCGAAGACTCGATGTTATACTGGAGACAAATCCCGACCTGAGGCAGACAGAGACTTTATGCGTTATTTGGTTGGCACCTCGGGCTGGCACTACGACCACTGGCGCTCTCGCTTTTATCCCAAGGATATAGCTAAGACCCAATGGCTTGATTACTACGCTCAATTTTTCTCCACTGTAGAGCTGAACAATAGTTTCTATCGTTTGCCCTCAGAAAAGGCTTTCACTTCTTGGCGAGAGGAATCGCCCCCAAACTTCGTCTTCGCCGTCAAGGTTAGCCGATTGATCACCCATCTCAAAAAGCTGAGGAACGTAGCCGAGGCCTTGAGCAACTTCTGGGAACGGGCTCGCCTATTGGGTGACAAATTGGGACCTCTTCTTTATCAGTTGCCTCCTAATATGCACCGCAACGACAAGGTCTTGGAGGAGTTTCTTGCTATTTTGCCACCAAGCCATGCCCACGTCTTCGAATTTCGACATTCCTCATGGTTTGATCCGGAGGTATTCCGTATCCTAAACTGTTACGGGGCAGGCTTCTGCGTCATGGACATGGTTGGCATTACTTGTCCCTTGGTGGTCACGGCTGACTTTGGCTATGTGCGCTTCCACGGCGCTTCGGGTCTATATTGGGGCTGCTATTCCGATGAGGAACTCCAGGAATGGGCGAAAAAAATCGCCAGCCTTGGTCAGGATTTAAAGACTGTTTATATCTACTTTAACAACGATGCCGAGGCTTACGCCGTGAAGAATGCCATTACTTTGCGCCAACTCTTGATGAAAGAGGGATAAGCCTAGGATAAAGCTTAGTACTAGATGAGATGCAAAAGGAAGACAATAGCATAAAAAAGTATAGCCAACAGAATAAGGGCACCAATAATAGGCAGCAATATTCCAAAAACGGCCCGCGTAATAGCCAAAAGCTCTAAGCATCCTCCTGGGGGACGGGGTTCATCGGCCATTTTGAATCTCCTTTTTTATTTATATATGCTCTTTTAACTTTTGTCCCAAGGCTTTGCTCATCCCAGCCACCGAGGCCAATTCCTCCACTGAGGCCTCCTTTATACCTTTAACGCTCCCAAAGCGTTGCAAGAGAGCACGCTTCCGTTTGGGCCCAATGCCAGGCACGCCATCCAAAGAGGAGATCATAGCCTGACGCTTACGTACCTTGAGGTGATAACTTAGTGCGAAGCGGTGGGCCTCATCTCGTATGCGCTGCACCATATAAAGGGCCGGCGAGTTGCGGGGTAAAATTATAGGTTCTGTCCTTTGGGGACGGAATAGTTCCTCTCTTTCTTTGGCCAAGCTGGCCACCGCCACTGAGTTGAGACCCAGTTCTTGAGTAACCTCCAGCGCAGCGTTGAGCTGTCCCCTACCGCCATCAATGAGGATTAGGTCAGGCATTATAGCCCAGGTTGAAGTCTCATCCCTAAGGTCAACTTTAAAGCCACCACTGCGCTTAAACCGTCGTCGTAAGACCTCCTGAACCATGGCATAGTCGTTAGCAGCGCTTACGGTTTTGATCATAAAGCGACGGTAGTGGGCAGGTTTGGGGCGCCCCTCGGCAAAGACCACCATACTCCCGACCGCTGCTGCACCTTGTATATCAGAAATGTCATAGCACTCGATGCGTCGAGGTAGCCCAGGTAGAAATAATTGCTCTTGGAGCTCCTCTAGAGCAGTCGTTATTTGATGGGCATTGGCCCAACGCTGGACCTGATATTGTTGCAATAATTCTTCAGCGTTTTTGGCTGCCATATCCACTAACTTCTTTTTCTCCCCACGCCGGGGCACCAAGAGTTTGACTGTAGCTCCCTTTTTGTTCTCCAACCAGCGGGTGGTAACAGCCATATCTTCTACCGGATGTTGAAGCAGAATTCGAGGTGGTAAAGAGGGAGCCGAGGTGTAAAACTGCTTGACGAAGCTGGTCATTATGACCGAGGGGCTCTCATCTTGGATACCCTCCAGAACATAGTGCTCATGACCTCCCAACTTGCCGCCACGAATGAAGAAGACTTGAACATGAGCCTCGTCTTTGTTCGATGCGAAGGCGATAACATCCTCGTCTTCTCGAGCGGTGGAGATGACCTTTTGTTGTTCGGTCACCTTCTCCACCGCTTGCAACTGATCCCGGAGAACAGAGGCTCGTTCGAACTCTAGAGCCTCAGCAGCGGACTCCATCTTGCGTCGCAGTTCCCATACGACCTGCTCTAATTTGCCCTCCAGAAAAAGGATAACCTGGTCTATAATCTCCCGACACTCTTCTTTAGTGGCCACTCCGATGCATGGTGCAACGCAACGATGGATATAATAATCAAGGCAGGCTCGGGCATCAGTGCCAGTAATGTTTCGATTGCAGGAGGGATAAGGAAATAGCCGTTTTATTAGCTCCAAGGTCTTACGTACCGATTTGGCGCTAGCGTAAGGGCCGAAATAACGGGCGCCATCGTCCTCCATGCGCCTGGTGATGCAAACTCGAGGCCAGTACTCATTGATAGTAATTTTGAGGTAGGGGTAGTTCTTATCGTCTTTAAGGCGGACATTATAGTGCGGACGATGGCTTTTGATAAGGTTGCTTTCGAGGAGGAGAGCCTCCTGGACTGAGTCGGTAATAATGAAGTCGATATTGGCTACCCTCGCCATTAAGCGCTCTAGTTTATGAGACAGAGTCTGCGGCGCACCAAAGTATGACCGCACCCGATGGCGGAGGCTGGCTGCCTTGCCCACGTACAATATGACCCCAGCGCCATCTTTCATGAGATAGACCCCAGGCTTTGTGGGAAGATTTTTCCAGATCTCTTCGATCTTTTGTTCCATTGTCCTGTAAATATTTTAGCATAGGGCGAGACGGAGGCCAAAATTGCTACCAACGTACCATAAGTAGTATATTTATCTAGGGAGCCTTCGCGGTTAATAGTAGCCATGGCTGTAGATTTTGCCGCTGCCCGGTTCCAGTTGATACAGCATCTGAGACGTGAGATCAAAGATGAGCGGGTGCTGAAGGCCATGGAGCGCGTCCCACGCGAGTTTTTTGTCCCCCCTGCAAGCCGTCATCTGGCCTACGAGGATATTCCTCTGCCTATCGGCGAAGGCCAGACCATCTCCCAGCCCTTTATGGTAGCCTATATGACGGAGGCCTTAAACTTGAAGGGGACGGAGAGGGTGTTGGAAATAGGTGCGGGCAGTGGCTATCAAACGGCCATCTTAGCCGAACTGGCCCACTGGGTGGTCTCAGCGGAGCGCCTGGCACATTTAGCAGAGACGGCTCGAGACCGCCTGAGGGAGTTAGGTTATCGCAACGTCGAGGTTCATCTTGCTGGCAAAACCCTGGGCTGGAAAGAGGGTGCCCCATATGATGCCATAATGGTGACCGCGGGTGCCCCTCTGATACCCCAGACCCTTTTGGAGCAGTTAAAAGATGGTGGATGTATGGTGATCCCAGTGGGCTCCCGCTACGACCAAATGTTAACCCGTGTAGAGAAACATGGCGACCACATCATAACCAAGGATTTAGGCGGCTGTCGCTTTGTTCCTCTCATCGGCGAGGAAGCCTGGAGCGAAGCCTAATTACCTCAAAAATTGTAAATGTTAAATTAACTCTAAGGCTTGATGGCGGGTGGTTCAAGCAGTAGGGTAACTTTTTGGGCAGTATTTATA
>JACQTR010000105.1 GCA_016210705.1 Chloroflexota bacterium
AGCTTAGGCCACCCGATTTTTTCGTTTCAAAGTAGCCGTTGTCGATTGACTCTACAAACCTCAAAGCTGTAAAGTCACCTATAAGATCACTGTGAAGAGTTACCGTCACTATTTTCTGTTACTAGCTGTCCTGCTCTTGGCCTTTGGCCTGCGGGTCTATCGTCTGGAGGCCCAGAGCCTCGATGCCGATGAGATTAACAGCATGCATACCGCTTTGGGAGGAATAAAGGAGGTATTCAGCCCTCAAATCCTGACCCGTCATCCTCCCCTCTACTTTCTCTTTCTTCATCTATGGATTAAGCCGGCGGGAACCAGCGAGTTTGCTGCCCGCTATTTCTCCCTCTTCTTCAGCATGCTCTCCATAGCTCTGATATTTGCCTTAGGGCGCAGGCTTCTGAGCCAGAGCCTAGGCCTCATGGCAGCCATCTTGACTACCTTCTCAGCTCTCCACATTTATTATGCCCAAGAGGCCAGGATGTACATGTTGGCTCTATTCTTTACCCTCTTTTCTGTTTACCTTTTGATATTCCTAATAAGACAGCCAGCTCGCCTACGGCTCTGGCTGAGCTGGGCAGTTGTCGCCGCCACTGCCATTGCCAGCGTTTATGCCTCTCTCCAGATCATCGCCTTTGAGGAGATAGTCCTGCTTTGGCTACTGTGGCGGAACCGAGCTTGGCGGCCTTGGCTGGTGACCCAAGGGGTCTTGGTCATCGGCCTCTCACCGTGGCTACTCTACAGTCAAGCTTCATCTCGGGTTTACGGTGCCGTCACCCCCTTAACCCCTTTAGCCCGACCTTACCCCATGCTTCGGGATATCGCCCTGAAGTTCAGCTTGGGGCCTTTCCTAGATTCCTCCCTAGCCCAAGGGGCAGCGGCGGCACTTTTGCTCCTGGCGGCTTTGGGTCTTCTGTACTCCCTGGGCCGGTGGCGACCCCGTTTTTTCCTGGCCGCTTACCTAGTCATACCCCTGGCTTTGGTCATAATCTTGGCCAGCGGACGATTGGACTATGCTATAAGGTCCGTCTTAGTACTCTTACCTGCCTTTCTCATCCTTCTGGCTGCCGGCCTAGTGTGGCTACGAAACCGAGGACGAGGGTGGGCGTTATTAGCTGGCCTTATCTTCATTGTCCCCAACGCCTTCTCGTTTCATCACTACCACTTTGATCCCTGGTCGGGGAGAGAGGATCTTAGAGACGCCGCCCGTTTCCTAGAGAGTCAGCGGCAGCCCAACGACCTCATCCTGTTTGATGCCCCCTGGGGTAATGAATTCATCGACTATTACCTAACGGAGCCCTTTCACCAGGCGGGGCTACCTGACCCGTTACCACTGAACCCCGAGGCCACTATCGCTCAACTGCAAGGGCTGGTATCCCAATACCCCAGGATTTGGCTTATATCATGGCAGACCTGGTTCAGCGACCCCACCCTTTTTGTGGAATCCTGGCTTTCAAAGAACTCTGTTACCTTTACTGAGGGATACTTCCCCTACGTAACAGTTAAGGGCTATTTCACCACCCCTACCCTACTCACCGAAGTTCCTACCATAGAACACCCTTTAGTCGCCGAACTGGGAGGAATGGTACGCCTTTTAGGCTACGATTTGGACAAAGGAGAGCTAGCCAGCAAAGGCAGACTCCGGCTTACCCTTTATTGGCAGTCATTCAAACCTTTGGATAAAGATTACAAGGTATTCGTACATTTCGTTGATAAGGATCTTCGCTTCTATGGGCAAAAGGACAATCGCCCCCTCTTCGACCAATTTTTGACGAGCCAGTGGCCGCCTGGAGATATTTTACGGGATAACTATCAAATTGACCTCAAGCCCGATACACCACCTGGCGAATACTGGCTGTTGGTTGGCATGTACGATCCGGTTACAGGACAGCGATTAGATATACCAGCCCTAGGCCAGAACTATGTCCCCCTAGATGCCATCCCGTTCGGGGGTAGAGCACGAGGTCATTGACCGAAAGAGGGTTTAAGATTATCATGTCTTACTAGCACCTAGCAGGAGAAAATCTTTTGGCCTACCAAACTATTATTTGTCGCAAAGAAGAGCCGATAGCTTTCTTATTCCTCCACCGACCCCAGCAAGGAAACACCATTAATCCCCAGATGGCGCGAGAATTGATGGAGGCTTGTCAGGAGCTCAACGACGATGAAAGAATCCACGTCGTGATTCTCAGCGGCGATGGGGAGGCCTTTTGCCAGGGCGTCGAGCTTCCACCTTCTGGCGAAGAAACACTATTATTGACAATGAAAAGGAATATAGAGGTCGCCGTCATGGCCATAGAGACAGTGGCCAGTCTAGCTCAACCGGTTATTGCCGCCATCAATGGAGACGCCTTAGCCGAAGGTCTGGAATTAGCCTTAGCCTGCGATATTAGAATTGTTTCCCAAAGCGCTAAGCTGGGCCTGCTTCAAACCTCTTGGGGACTGATACCAACGGCGGGAGGAACTCAACGCCTGCCTCGTATTGTGGGCCGAGGTAAGGCCTTAGAGATGCTCCTCACCGCCGAGGCTATAGATGCTTCAGAGAGCTATCGCGTGGGGCTAGTCAATAAGGTGGTTAAGCCACCAGAGGTCATGCCCGAAGCTGACGTCATAGCCAAAAACATCAGCTCCAAGGGGCCCCTTGCCCTCCGTTACGCCAAAGAGGCAGCCTTAAAAGGCCCAGATATGACCTTGATCCAGGGCTTGGGTTTGGAGGCCGATCTCTCCATCCTCCTTCACACCACTCAGGATAGAGCCGAGGGCATCAGTGCCTTCTTAGAAAAACGAACACCCCGTTTCACTGGTAAATGAAGTAGCCAAAAAACCAATAACCCTCAATGAACAGCTTCGAGACCATCATCTATGAAAAAACGCCAGGGATAGCCTATATTACCCTCAACCGTCCCCAGCAGCTAAATGCTGTAAATCTCCAGATGCGGGACGACTTGTGGGAGGCCATCACCGCCTTTAGAGATGATCCTGAGGTTAGGGTAGCCATCTTTAGAGGGGCTGGGGAAAGAGCCTTCTCCGCCGGGGCCGACATCACCGAGTTTGGCACTGCTCCTTCCCAAGCTATCGCCCGCCAGGTACGCTGGGAACGAGACCTGTGGGGTCTTCTTCTGGGGATAGACAAGCCCCTCATTGCCGCCCTCCATGGCTATGCCTTAGGGGCCGGCATCGAACTAGCTATGTGTTGCGATATACGAATAGCCGCTGAGAATACTCGCATTGGTTTGCCTGAGGTGGCGCTGGGGATGATCCCCACCGCTGGGGGTAGTCAGACCCTCACCCGTTTGGTAAGAAGAGGAGCTGCCTTAGAGATCATCCTCACCGGCGATAGAATAACCGCCCAAGAAGCCTATCGTATCGGCCTAGTCCATAGAGTAGTAGCCCTAGACCAACTGGTGCCCACCGCTGAAGAGATGGCCAGGAAGATCATGGCTCAAGGTGACCCAGCTTTACACTACGCAAAAAGGGCAATAAAGCAGGGATTAGATATGAGCATAGAGGAAGGATTGCGGCTGGAAAAGCTGCTGGCTGCCTACCTTTGGACCACCGAGGCCTGTGCCGAGGGCATCAAGGCTCGCCGAAAAAGGTCGAAATAACATGACTTTACAGAAGATAGCCTTGACGTGGCCTTACCGTACTATATATAATGGCAGTGTGCTATTTCACTATAGCCAGGCCTTTTTACAATGAAGGCACCGCCCGACCGTAGGGTGCTTGCCGCATGGAGAAAGACAGTTTATCCTCTGGTGGGTATTTTGGCGCTAATCAACCTAGGATTAGGAATAAAAACTGGAGATTTCGCCCCTTTTGTTGCTTTGGTTGTGATAGTAGGGTTGGTAGAATTGCTGCGATGGGGATTGTTGCAAGCAATAAGGCGAAGGAAACAAGGTAACTAACGAAAACAATGAGCGGAGGCTAATTAATGAAAACCTCGGAACTTCTTGACATCACTGCAGCCATCGTCCCCGATCGGGAGGCAGTAATCTTCGAGGGACAGCGGTACACTTATGAACAGACCGGGGAACGCACCCGAAGATTGGGCAATGCCTTGGCTAACCTGGGGGTACAAAAAGAGGACCGGGTTGCCATCCTTCAGGTCAACTGTCCCCAGTATTTGGAGACCTATTACGCCACTTCCAAGCTAGGGGCCATCTTTGTGCCGCTAAATTTCCGAGCCAAAGCCGAAGAGCTTACTTATATGCTTAACACCGCCGAGGCAAATACCCTCTTAGTAGGGTCTCGCTACCTGGACATGGTGGACGCTATGCGCCCGCAGTTGCCTCACGTAAAGCATTATATAACTATCGAAAGCCCCCATACAGATATGACACCATACGAGGAACTCCTCGCCTCCGCTAGTGACGATGAAATATTTGCCGACGTCGACGATGACGATACCAGCATCCTTATGTATACCGCTGGAACTACGGGCTTTCCTAAAGGAGTGATGCTGTCACACAACAGTTTTACCCTTTATGTTTTAGAGAACGTCAATCCTGCCGACCCTGAAACCCACGAATTAAATCTTCTAGCTATACCTCTCTATCACGTAGCTGGTATGCAGGGCATGCTTTCCTCCACTTACGCTGGAAGAACCATAGTTATGCTGCGCCAATTCGAGACTCAGCAATGGCTAGAGGCAGTGACCAAAGAAAAGGTTACCCACAGCGTCCTCGTTCCCACCATGCTCAAACAGATTGTAGATAACCCCGATTTCACCAAATACGACCTTTCCAGCATTAGACAATTAACCTACGGCGCTGCATCCATGCCTCTCGAGACCATCAAAAAGGCATCGGAGCTAATGCCCAAAGTTCGGTTCATCAACGCCTTCGGCCAAACGGAAACGGCCTCCACTATTACCACATTGAGTCCCGAGGACCATATCATAGAAGGCACCGAGGAGGAGAAGGAGAAAAAGCTACGCCGGCTATCATCGTCTATAGGCCGAGCCATGAGCGACGTGGAAATACAGATCTGGGATGAGGATGGCAACCTGATGTCCTCGGGGGAGGTGGGGGAAATAGTGGCTCGCGGGCCCCGGGTTATGAAGGGTTACTGGAAACAGCCAGAGGCCACCGCCTCCACTATAACCACCGATGGTTGGGTGCGCACCGGGGACATGGGATATATGGATGAGGAAGGTTATATTTACTTAGCTGGGCGAGCCAAAGATATGATCATCCGAGGCGGGGAGAACATCTCCCCCGAAGAGGTGGAAAGGGTGCTTCATTCCCACCCCGCAGTCGAGGAAGCCGCCGTTATCGGCATCCCCGACCCCGAGTGGGGAGAGACGGTACGAGCTATCGTCGTTCTCAAAAAAGGGCAAACGTCTACTCAAGAGGAGATCATTGAACACTGCCGAGCACACATGTCCAGCTTCAAGAAGCCGGAATCGGTGATCTTCTTGGACTCTCTCCCCAGGAACCCCATGGGTAAGGTTCTCAAGCGAGTGCTCAGGGAGGAACACGGGGCACCTTAGATACTAGCTCTTGGGCTGGGTAAGAGGCAGGGCAAAATAGAAAGTGCTCCCTCGTCCTAAGGTGCTTTCCGCCCAAACTCGGCCACCATGGCCCTCCGCCAATTGTTTTACTATGGCCAGCCCAATGCCGGAGCCTCCATCCTGACGTCGGAACTCCCGCCCGCGATAGAAGCGCTCAAAGACGTGGGGTAAATCCTCGGTAGCGATGCCTCGGCCACTATCGGACACGGCCACGGTGAGAAAACCAGATAAGCTATTCTGAATGCCAACGGCAATACTACCGCACGCTGGGGTATACCGCAGGGCATTGTTCAGCAGATTCCTCAATACCTGCCGGGCCCTATCAGGGTCCACCCAAACAATAGTAGCTCCTGCATAAGGTTCCACCACTATAGAAACCTTACGCTCTTGGGCCTCGGGCTGGACGCTGGCCACCTCGCCACGGATTATATCTCCCAGGTCCACCAACTCTGGGTGCAGCTTAAGTTGTCCCCCCTCAGCCAAAGATAGATCCCGCAAGTCGGTAACCAACCGTGCCAGGAGGAGGCTATCGCTATGAAGAGAGGCCAAAGCCTCTGGGGTAACAGGGGCAACACCATCCAGCATCGCCTCCAAACGTCCCTGGATGGTAGTCAACGGAGTGCGCAATTCGTGGACTACATCAGCCATCATCTGGTGTCTCAGGTCCTCACTGCGGCGAAGACTTTCTGCCATACTGTTAAAGGCCGAGGCCAATTCCCCAACTTCGTCCCGAGTCCGAACCTCTACCCGCTGGGAAAGATCGCCCCGGGCAATCCGACGCGCCGCCTGAGCTAACTGGCGCAATGGGACAGTGATCTGGCGGCTGAACCCGAGGCTGAGTATAAGAGCCGAAGCTACTGCCGCCAAGCCAGCCCACCATAAGTAGCGGTTAACTGAGTGCAGAAAGCCCTGTTCCGGAACCCCCATCATCCCCATCATAGGACTACCATGCATCATATCCCCCATCACACCACCCATAGCCTGCTCCATAGCCCGGGTTGTCTTCAAATACTGGCCAAACTCCTGAGTAGTGGCCTTCCTTATTAATAAGGCAGCTACAATAATGGCAACGGCGGCGGTTACCACAAAAGCCAAAGTTAACTTAAAAGTAAGGCTACGCATGACCACCTTCCTCCAGTTTGTAACCCACCCCACGCACGGTAACGATAGAAGGCCCCCGTTTTCCGGCAGTAAGGGCCATTTTTTGCCTTAAGTTTTTGATGTGAGCATCAATAGTTCTCTCATAACCCTCGTAGGTCTCCCCTTGCACCAGGTCAAGCAATTGCATCCTAGTGTAGACCAAGCCCTGATTCCTGGCCAAAACCAAAAGCAGCTTGAACTCGGTAGGGCTGAGAACAAGAGTTTTATCCCCCCACTGAGCCTGGTGACGAAGAGGATCGATGGCCAGATCTCCCACCACCACCCTTGCTTCTGGTTCACCACTGGCTCGGCGCAGAACCGTCCGCACTCGAGCCACCACCTCTCGGGGGCTGAAGGGCTTGGTGATGTAATCATCGGCCCCCAATTCCAAACCGATGAGCTTGTCCACATCTTCGTCCCTGGCAGTGAGCATGATGACAGGAAGATTGGAGGTACGACGTAGAACGCGGCACACTTCTAACCCGTCCATATCGGGTAGGTTGAGATCTAACACTACTAGGTCTGGCTGGCGTTGGGCTGCCGCCTCCAGAGCTTTTTGACCATCGCTGGCGGTCATCACCTCATATCCGTCCCTCTCCAAATAAAGACGGAGTATGTCCACAATCTTGGCCTCATCGTCTACCACTAGGATTCTTTTTCCAGCCACTTTCCCGTTTCCGAATTAAGCTTTGTATTTTAATAATAACACAAAGGGGGAGGTCTAAGGCCTCCCCCTTATCTTGTGTTGATCCAGTTTACCTTACCGCCAGCCTCCCATCATGCCACCACCCATCATACCTCCACCCATCATACCTCCAGGGCCACCCATTATATTTCCATTGCTATCACTGCCACCATTAAGGCACGCCTCTCCCATTTCCTTCATCATGTCCCCCATAGCGCCGGACTGACACTGAGCCCCCACGTCCTCCATCATAGTTCCCATATCGCCCATATTACAGCCACCCTGGATGGTCTCATCTGTGGGTTTTGGGGGCTCTTGAGGCCCTTTAGCCAAGGCCGCGCCTCCAAAAAGTGTTATGGCCAGAGCTACTGCCGCTACCACGCCGATCACGATAATAACCTTGTTACGCATTTATTTCCCTCCTTTTATAATTCTGTGCTAAGTTCTTTCCTCAACCTTTCAAGCTCTATTTTAAGGAGGAAATATGAAGATACGATGAAGGTTTTATGATATTTTGGTGAAATTTCTAACAAAGTTAGTCATAAGGCTTTTTCCACCAACTCGGCCAGATCCAGAGCGTGCAGGGACTCCTCAACGCCCTTACCCTTGATACCGTCCTCGAACATCTGAAGACAAAACGGGCAAGCAGTAGCCACGATGTCAGCTCCCGCTTGAATGGCGTGTTCGGTGCGCCGCTGGTTTATTCTCGTACCCAAGCTCTCCTCCATCCACATCCGACCACCACCTGCCCCGCAACAAAAACTTTTGTGATGGTGGGGTTCCAATTCCACCGCCTTCGTTCCCGGGAGAGCCTTCATAACCTGGCGCGGCGAATCATATATATCGTTATAACGCCCCAAATAACAGGGATCATGATAGGCGATCTTACCCACGATTTCGCTATTAAGCTTAAGCCGACCCTGCTCTATAAGCTGGGCAAGAAATTGACTGTGGTGGATGACCTCGTAATTTCCCCCGAACTGAGGGTACTCGTTCTTTAAGGTGTTATAGCAATGGGGGCATTGGGTCACGATCTTCTTAACGTTATAGCCATTCAGAACCTCGATATTGCGCTGGGCCATGATCTGAAACAGGTATTCATTGCCCATACGACGGGCGGGGTCGCCAGTACAGCTTTCCTCCATCCCCAGAATGCCAAAGTCAACCTCAGCCCTCAGCAAAATTTTGGCGAAGGCAATGGTTGACTTCACGCTGCGCTCCTCCAAAGCACCCGTACAACCCACCCAAAACAATATCTCCCCTGGCCCGTCTTTGCCAAATTCCCTGACTTTGAGACTCTGAGTCCAATCCGTTCGCGAGAGTTGGGTGCCCCGCCAAGGATGCCCCCTCATCTCCATATTGCGCAAAGAAAGCATGGCCGTTTCCGGGAATCGTGACTCCATCATGACCAGGTTGCGGCGCATCTCGATAACCTTGGCCATAGGCTCGATCAACAGGGGACAAAACTCGTGGCAGTTGCGACAGGTGGTACAGGCCCAGAGCTCATCCTCGGTAATAAGATCGCCAACTAAAGAACGGCCCGGATTATCCGCGTTGCCGCGGAGAAGAGCCGGACCTACCTCATATAGAGAGGCTTTCAGGTCTTGAACAATTTTTTTAGGAGAAAGGGGCTTCTGAGTAGCATAGGCCGGGCAATTGTCTTGGCAACGCCCGCACTGGGTGCAGGTGTAGGTATCCAGAAGATGCTTCCAAGAGAAATCGGCGACTCCAGCCGCCCCGAAGCTTTCCGCCGTCTCCATACCCAAAATAGGAGTCAAAGCCCCCTTGGGAGCTAACGAGCGGAAATACACGTTGAAGAGGGAGGTGAGGATATGAAGGTGTTTCGAAGAAGGCAAATAGACCAAAAAGCTCAGCAATATAAGAGCGTGAGACCACCAGAAAAAGCGGAATAGGCCGCGCTGTAAGCCCACATCCCAGCCATCGAAGACCTTGGACAGAGCATTCCCCACTGGCGACCACGATGCCAGGGCCGAAGGTTGCAAAGACAGACGTAAGCCATCAGCCACGAGGTCGGTGACCATGAGGGCGAAGATCAGACCGAGAATGATGAAGGCGTCAGCGGTGTAACTAAGGCTGGCCGGTCGCCAAATCAGACGCCGATAAGCGGCCATAGCCAGGGCAATGATTACCAAAACCTCCATCACATCCAGGAGAAGAAAGAAGAACCTATTGTCTTCCAATAATGGGAAGGCGAAACCTTGGGATAGCCCCTTGCCAAAGGTATCGAGGGTGCCCAGGCTGATAACTAGAAATCCCCAGAAGATGATAGCGTGCATAGGCCCAGCATAGGCTCGGCCGATGAGAACCCGCCACTGGGCCAAAAAATAAACTAGTACGCCTTTTATGCGCTCCCCAGGCCTGTCAAAGCGGTTCTCGTTTTTCCCCAGCCGCAACAAACGATAGCGCCGATAGACCTGATAAAAGAAAAAGGCCACCGCCGCTATCAAGACGATGAGTAGGACTAAGCTGCCTGGTATGAACCAATAATTTTCTTCAGAAGGTATCATGGATTTCCTTCCTGTTTATAGAGATAGGCACAGTTAAACACTAAAGGACAGAAGTTCTTCTTCGTCAAGTCAACGAGGGAAAATACAGAGGAAAAGAAGTCTAAACAAGAGCAAAGGGAACGCATATTAAACTAAGACTATTTTACCAGACGTAGGGGCTCCTTAGCAACTTTGCTAGACTAAGAGATAGTGTATCAATTTGAATTTTATAATAGGTCACAGACTGGTATAAAGGAGAGTTAAGAGAGGCAAACTTCAATCAATGAGTGAGTAGTATATGGATGTAGTCCGACAAACCATTCAAACCTACGACAAGATTGCCTCTGATTATTGTAATAAGACACGACAATCGAGGTTTTTGGAATGGGAGGAGAACTACATAAAGAGACTATTGTTTTTCCTCTCGAAACCGCAATCTTTAATTCTCGATGCTGGATGCGGGGATGGTCGGCATACTATTCTTATTGAAAAGAATGGCGGACGGGCTATCGGCATTGACCTGTCAGAGAATATGCTAAAAGAGGCGAAGTCACTCTATCCCGACGGGGATTTCCGGAAGATGGATATGCGAAAGCTACTTTTTGACAGTGATTCCTTTGACGGCATATGGGCAAGCGGCTCAATTTATCATGTCCCAAAATCAGATATGAGGAAAGTCATTAAAGAGTTCAGAAGAGTTTCCCGAGTGGGCGGAATAGTAGCATTGAGCTTCAAACTAGGCATCGGAGAGGGCATGGAAGCAAATCCTAAGTCTTATTCAGGGTCACCGAGATATTTCGCCTATTACATTAGAGGCGAAATGAAAGAGTTATTCGGGCGGTTCGGCTTTGATGAATTGGAATCTTGTACCTACCCAGAAGAAATATTCGGAGACAACAATCAACAAATGTGGTTTCGAAGGAGCGTTTAAGAGGAGCTTCTTTAACAACCTTATTAGCGAAATGTACAACAAAGGCAGGTAAAATGGCAGACAGGGAACTTGCCGAATTGTTTTTGCTGGTGAGTTTACTAAAGAGAAACTTGGCCGCATTTCAACAAATGATACCTACAACCATTCTACCCCTTTCCCTTCACGTATTGACTATAAAATCGTGTGTGTAGTTAGCGCCTCGGCCCAGGATGAGGCCGGTGAGCACCTGCCCCAAGTGGGGAAGACCAGGGCTGACGGCGAAGAACTCTTGAATGGCATCCAAGCCATAGGCCAAAGCCAAGGCTACACCTACCAGGGCGGCCACGTACTTCAGATATTTGGTGTCCACTTTTATAGACACCAAAAGGTCGGCAAAAAGGTACTCGGTCAAACTCTCGGCGAGAAAGGCCAGGGCCAAAATCAAACCCAATGGTGTTAATCCTTCCATATTTTCACTCTCCATTCGTACCCGTCAGTTCAGGCTTCCATTCGGCAAAAGTATCCCCCGGGCAAGCGGTGCCGTAGCCAGGCAGGGCAATCTCCCGGTGGCCTACGATAGGAACAAACCACCCCAGGCCAAACTGGAGATTGGCCAAAAGGGAACGAGCCGCCGCCCTTTGCTCTAGCGAGGGCCAGCGCTGCGAGAAATCGCCCACCAGACAGACCCCTACCACCTCGTGGTTGCGGCTGGCCACGTTATAGCGTGCTTGGAGAATGTCCCCTACATATTCTATAGTGCCATCCCAATGCACCACAAAGTGATAGCCGATCCCCGGCCAGCCCAAGGCATCGACGTGATAAGAGGCGATGGCCTCCACCGAGCTATCTTTGTCTACGCCAGAGTGGTGAACCACCAAATAGCGAATGTCGGCCAATCCTCGCTCGGGGTATGAGCCTCTAGTAAGCAAATCGTGGCGTCTATCTATCACCCCCTCCAAATTGCCTATCTGTATGGTTCTATTTCCCACTGCCACCGCTGGCTGGCGCGGGATTTGCTTCAGGGCAAGGGCCATCTCGTCATCGAAAAAGGCGTTTTCCTTCGCTTCCCACTCTTCGCTCCCCTCCACCAGCCAGAAGGCCAAACCTTTAACCCCTAACTCCCGCAGGCGTAGAGCATATTTAGGGTAGAGCTGGGCGCGGCGGGTCTTGGAAACGGAAGGATCGGTGCAGCCGGCCTCGGTGACCCACAACTCCTTATCGGGATACATTTCCTTGCCAACCAAAAAACGTAGCCCCCACTGCCGATCCTCCATGGCCCAATCGGGCTGCCAGTAGCCATGCCCAGACAGATCATCGCAGGCGGCGATAGAGCGCCAACAGGTCCGCCACCAGGTGACATCATTAAAAAGAGGGGAAACGGCCAACCCTGGCCACAGCAGGCGTATCCCCGTAAAACGTTGGCGCAGCAAAGAAATTACCCTTAGGGCCCAGCCATCGAACTCCTCCGCTCCTTCAGGGCCAAAGCCCTCCCAAGGAGTGTTGGGCTCATTTAGTAGCTCAAAGGTGTCATAGCCTAGATTTAGGACAGCCTCGAGAGAGGGGGCCACTGCCTCCACAAAGTTTTGATGAGAAGGCGGCTTGCCCGGCCAAAAGATGCGGGTAATGATCTGGGCCGAGGGCAAAATAGCCTTCACCCTCTGGAACATAGAAAGGTCATTATTGGTCATCATCTTCACCAAGTCGGGCTGCGCCAAAGTAAGATGCCGAAAAGCTCTCTCCGGCCAAAAGGTTCGATTATCCCCATGAATACCAACTAGCATTTGTTTCTCCTAGGTATAGACGGCCACCACTACGGCGTCTTGGGGATTGGCCTCGTCGAAGAAAAGGACAGCACAATTCCTGCCGACCACCATCTCGGCTACAGGAACCCCTCGGGATACGGCCACGTTCCCCAGCCATACCGAGAGGCTCCCCGCCAACTGAAGGGTGGCCTTATAGGTACCGGAGTCAAAGGCCTTGATTACGCCACGACGAATTTCCATACCTTCAAACACCCCCTAGTAAAATCTTCTGATCATATCGCGCTTCCCTTGCCAAGGGCGAATACTGTAGATTCAGGCCCAACACTCGATACTGGGCCGCTGTCAGCCCCGCTCGAGCATCGGTGATGGCCACCACGTCCCACAGCTCCTGTCCGCAATTCGCCGGAACCACAATTTGGCCTTGGATGGCCTGTCTTTGGGATCGTGTCAGTTCAGCGTTGGCCCGAGCTTGGGCCTCGCTAACGCTATCCAGGTTCAGATCGTGGACTTGGGTCAGATGATCATAAACAGCTTCAATCTCTCCCCAGCCGAAGGATTCATTAAATACTCCGCTGCCATAGACCTGAACCCGATTAAACCCTTGAACATGGGTGCGATAACGCCCCTCCATAAGCGGATGATCAAGGCCATAGCTATAATCGCTGGGGTCGCTGGCCTGCGGATACTTTATGTAACCGACCCGTCCCCGAAAAAAGAGGACGTCGGGCACTATGGCCAGCAGCCGACCGACGGCGGTGGCCCCTGACTCATCGGGGTGAATAGTGAAGGCGGGATATTGGTCAGTGATAACTAAGCTGGTGCTATAGGAAGAGAGCTCTAGTCCAACTCGGGCCAGGACAAAGGAAAGCAATTGGAAGACGTTCTTGCTCCCTGCCGTCCAGCTATACTGCCGTCGTGCCCGCCATTCCCTGAGGAGGCCCCAACCGTCTTTGACGTAAATAACAAAGGTGGCCCTTCCCCCATGGGAAATGTATTCCCAGCCTTCTATCCAAAAAGCCAGACCCGTGGATACTTCGACGCCAGCGGTGGTGCGATAGCCTGGACTCACTAGGATCTCGGAGCCTTTTCTAATGGAGGAGTAACTTCCGGAGCCAATATCCTGGTAGCGGCCATCATCGTTGCGCAGTTCTACCCGCGCCCTACTCAAAACGGGCTCAAGGCTAAGGGCTAGATTTACCACATCGGCAGTCACCTCTACCGAGGCTGGAGTCAGGGTCGCCTGCCACACCCCGAAGGCCGTGGATAGCCAGGCATAGGTGTTGCTAAAGGCGATGGCCGCCCCATAACTACTGGACAGATCGAAAGGGACGGGCTCTCGCCACAAATTGTCAATGAAATCGGCGGTAGGCAAGGAATGCGACCAGATGGGACGGCTGTAGGACTGTGAAGCGGCGTATTTCTCAACAACGAAAAGGCGAAAGACGTCGGCAGAGCCTACGAAGGGGCAATGGAACTCTACATTAGAGCCATCGTTCGCGGTGGTTAGCTCAGCTAGGGCCGACCAAGTGCCCGAGCTCTGGGAGTAGCCGTCGCCGTAGACGCATGTCCAAACTTTAAAATTATTGGCGGCGTCCTTGCCACTCACCACCACGTTCCAATCCCCTTCGTGAACACAGCCAAAACCGGTGATAGAGGCCACGGTGTTTGTCCAAGCCTGCGGTGCACCCCAAGTTCCGCCAGTCCTTTTCACCACGGATACCGTACCGCCCACGGAGTAGAGGAGCGCTACCACGCCACTGGGGCTGAAGTCGGCAGCCAGCCATCCCACCGACGTTGACGCCGTGGTTATGCTAACCGGACTACCCCAACTGGCACCGTTGTCGGTACTTTCTTTAACGTAGATGGTTTTTTGATCGGTGGCCACATAGAAGATAAGCACCGTGGCTCCCAGGCTGGCCAAGGCGATTCCTGAAACGCTGGAAATGGTTCCCACCCCTGTCCAACCAGAAAAGTCGCTGCCCGGGCCAGGGTTCGTTACCCGCTGATAATAAAGCTGGTAGGTAGATGCATCCACCCTGGCCCTGATAAGGGAGCCATCACCAGCCACGGCCAAGGCATGGTAGCAATCGGCCTCGCTTCCTGTATAAAGGCGGCTCCAATTAAGACGGGCCACCCCTGCGACCCTATCCACAATCTCTATCTTGACGTAGGGCGAGGCCGATTTACTCTTCTGGGCTGCCAACAGGGTGCTGGACAAAGACCTCATTTTCGTTTCCTAAGGCCCCCAATCGGTGCTTTGGTCGGCCGATGGCTCGTAGGGCCGGTAAAGGCGATTCATCCGCACCCTATTCTGCCGGCTATGCCTGGCTAAGCCCCGAATAAAGGCCGCCAGACGATCCTGACCCCATACCAGGTAATCCCGCCAGCTTTGGCTGCCGCCCACGTTCACTCTATTGGTGGCATAGCTAGACCACTCCAGGGCGGCATAAGCAGCGGCCCCCATCGCCACCAAATCCTCCAAAGGGGCAGAAATAGTAGAGGTGGTCGCATCAAGGGTATGGAGCTTTCCGTAGTAGACATAGACATCCTCATCGCCGCTGGGGGCGTTATCTACCAGAAGGGTCAGGGTGTTAGCCCACAGGCTGAAGAGGGCGTAGCGGGGCGGATACTTGCCCACAGGGTATTCCACCGCCTCTATGGCCACCCAATCGGCGAGGCCAGCGATGCAGAGCTCTCGGCTGCCAGCAGCAGTACTGAGGGTCGCCTTGGATTCCAAAGGAACCGCGAGGCTTAACTCCCGTACAGCGTGACCGATGTGTCGGTCCAGCTCAGCATCGCTCCAGCGATAATTGGCGGCATCTTCATCATGCAGGTCCTGACGTATCCGGGCTCGCATTTGACTCAGGTTCACGGCTCACCTTCCTATTATTTATGCCACCGATAATGTCGTATGTTCTGCCTCTAACTAAGAAGATAATCAGCGCTCAGGCTAAAAGAGGTGCCCGAAAAGGCTGTTATCTTAAGAAATGTCAGCGACCCACGGACATCAGGGACAGCCAGACAATACCTGCCCGTGGCCGTGAACTGGCGCGAGGCTCCGCTAAACCACAAGGACTGGCGTGGGTTCCAAAAGATCACCTGGACATCCAGGCTGTTAAAGCCGCTGCCCGTGACCGTTATGTCAAAACGACAGTACTCGTAACCGACAGCATCAATAGCAC
>JACQTR010000099.1 GCA_016210705.1 Chloroflexota bacterium
ACCCAGCACCGGCTGGGCTTCTAAAAGGTCTAAGGCCTTGCCCTGGGGCAGGCCCTGGACAATATCGATGAGGACGACATCGGCGTAGCCCCTCTCCACAATGCGCTGGGCACAGGAGGCTCCCACGTTGCCCGCTCCGACCACGGTAATTTTAGTGCGCATCTTTCGTCACCTCCTCAGGTGTTGAATTACGGCGTCGGCCATTTGGGAAGTCCCTACCGCTGTGGGGTCATCGCGGCGGAGTTTTAGATCATAGGTTACGTCTTTGCCCTCGGCGATGACCTGAGCTAGGGCGGTCTCGACCATCTGGGCAGCCTTACTTTCGCCTAGATGGCGTAGCATCATCACCCCGGAGAGAATCATGGCCGTGGGATTGACCTTGTTCTGGCCAGCGTAGCGGGGGGCACTGCCGTGAGTAGGCTCGAAGACGGCGGCGTCATCCCCTATGTTGGCACCAGGAGCCAGCCCCAATCCTCCCACCAGGCCCGCCGCCAGGTCAGAGATAATATCGCCGTAAAGGTTGGGGAGGACAAGGACATCGTAGTCCTCTGGCCTTTGCACCAGGTGCATAGACATATTGTCCACCAGCATATCCTCGAAGGCTACATCAGGGTAGTCTTTGGCCACCTCCTGAGCGCTACGGAGGAATAGACCATCGCTGGCCTTCATGATGTTGGCCTTGTGGACGGCAGTAACCTTTCTCCGACCCTGGGCTCGGGCGTAATCGAAGGCGAACTTGACGATGCGGCGCGAGGCGGTGGCAGAGATGCTTTTGATACCAATGGCCGAGTCGGAGGCAATGCATTGTCCAGTGGCCTCGGCAATAAGGGACTGGAGCTGGACTGCCTCCTTAGTCCCCGACTCAAACTCGATGCCCGAATACAAATCCTCGGTGTTCTCCCTCACAATGACCAAATCCACCTGGGGGTAAAGGGTGCGAACCCCAGGGTAGGTCTTGCAGGGACGGAGGCAAGCATAGAGATCAAGGGCCTGCCTCAAGGCCACATTCACGCTACGAAAGCCACCCCCCACCGGAGTGGTCACCGGCCCCTTCAGGGCCACCTTGTTGCGGCGGATAGATTCCAAAGCGGAGTTGGGAAGAGGAGTGCCTTCTTTTTCCATGACCGCCAAGCCTGCCTCCGCCACCTCCCAACGAAAAGATAGACGCGTGGCCTCCAGAACGCGCCGGGTGGCCTCGGCCACCTCAGGGCCGATGCCATCGCCGGGAATAAGGGTTACAGTGTAGGACATGACACCTCCTTAATGTAGCTTCTATCGGCCCCACGCACTAACGGGGCAGAGCGCGCTCTTGTGGGACAGGGTTAGAATCATTATGACTGTGGGGCAGAGGCGCCACAACAAAACTTTAGCCTTCCCTGTTTCACGCTTTCCTCCCTGGCTCGCTGAACGCGTTGATGGCTAGAATGTTGTCCTCGGTGCTCCAATTTCGCGCAGTCCGCTGGGGACGCCTAATTCTGACAATCCCAAGTCAACATCGTGACTGTCCAGCTCTCGTGTTCCCTCAAGAAAAAACCTCGAACTTATACTCGCTCCTGCTGCCAGCACCAGCGGAGGGTCATTCGGCGAAAACCCCAATGCCTCCTTTAATGCGGCAACAACGGCTTGTCTGAGGACAAGAACCATCCTGGGTAGTTCGGAGGTAGCCTGCGGGCTAAGGTCGTTTGCGCCATGGAGCATTTGTCTTAACTCCCAAAGATCATTGGCGGCAGTTGGTGTAACCCCTAGCTTATCCGTAAGAAAAGCTTTGATACTTTTCCCGAACTCCTCTCGAAACGTTTGCTGGCCACAAGTTGGGCAGTTAGGAATCTCATGACCACACTTGGCGCGGTATGGCCCCTCGATAGAAATGCCGCTCTCAGAGCGAAGGATTTCCAGCGCTATCCAGAAGAATATGAATTTATCCGCTTCGTAGGGAGAAGCCATGCCTTTTACATACCAACGCAGTGCGGCGCGGGCGCTAGTACTAGCAGCTCGCAGGCAGGCACTAAGATTCGGGTGGAAGGACGTACTGATATTGCCCATGGGAATCGACTGGAGAAACTTGGCTGAGGGATATCCATTTGGAAAGGGATACAAAAGGAAGCGCCGTGTCACGCTCACCGCCACAGGTGGAGTTACATCAAGCGCTTCTAGTTGAAATACCTGAATCGCCGTTTGTAGCTGAAAAGACAGGTTGTCTAAGAATGATTCCAGCAGAGGCTCCACTTTTTCCAACGCAAGGTGATGGGTATCAGCAGCAGTGAAGAAAACGAGAGCCACAGGTTCGTCTGGTACTCCTGAGGGTCCAGGAGGAAGCGTAGGTAGGGGAGGACCAGGCCAGGGCCGCAGTGTTATGGAAATCCCATCAATGTCGAGGGTAGCCCCATCTGGAATCCGACTTACAGGCGTTAGCTTCTGCGGGAACACCCCACCTGGAGCAGGAGGGGAGGCCGCTGCAAGCTGCACGGGGAAGTTGATTACCGCGACAATACGCCATGTCGGCATCCGAGATCTAACTTCTTGCTCCTCTAAGCTCATGATTCGCCCCCTCCCTCCGCATATTCTAAGGGAATCGTAGTCGGTTGTTCTTCCTTCGCCCCGCCCCCGAATTCAGGTTTAAGGTACCGGCTCATCCCTGGA
>JACQTR010000097.1 GCA_016210705.1 Chloroflexota bacterium
ATATTATCTTTGTATGTTGTTCATATCGAAGAGCTGCCAAAGGAAAACGAAAAACGAATGCTAACCAAACGGATAATCCCCTGTCTCGACGTCATGAACGGCCGGGTAGTAAAGGGAGTCCGCTTCCTGAACCATCGCGACGCTGGTGACCCGGTAGAGTTGGCTGCCTTCTATGATGCCGAGGGAGCCGACGAGTTGGTATTTTACGACATCACTGCCTCAGCTGAGGGACGGTCCATTATTCGAGAGGTTGTAGCCCGAACCGCCGAACAGGTGTTTATACCTTTAACGGTGGGAGGCGGTATTCGTACCATAGAGGATATTAAGGACATGCTGCGGGCAGGGGCAGACAAAGTTTCCATCAACACGGCGGCAGTGGAGAATCCACGTCTCATCCAAGAAGGGGGCGACCGCTTCGGTAGTCAGTGCATCGTCTTGGGACTGGACGCTATGCGGGCGGCTGGCAGCAACCCAGTGCGTTGGGAAGTGCGCATCCGCACTGGCAAAGGTGGAGGCAAAACTACCGACTTAGATGTCCTAAAGTGGGCGGAGAAGGCCGTAGAGCTGGGAGCTGGGGAGATCGTGGCCAATAGCATGGACAGCGATGGCACACAGCAGGGCTATGACCTCGAGCTTCTAAGCGCCCTAGCCAGTACTGTGTCGGTACCGGTTGTAGCCAGCGGCGGGGCGGGAACCCTGAGCCACCTCTACGATGCTCTGGCCCTGGGCAAAAGCGATGCCGTTCTGGCGGCC
The DNA here is from genome assembly GCA_016210705.1 of Chloroflexota bacterium. GTDB lineage: Bacteria > Chloroflexota > Dehalococcoidia > JACQTR01 > JACQTR01 > JACQTR01. The sequence continues at coordinate 754 of JACQTR010000097.1, forward strand.
AGCATTTTCCACTACGGCACCTACTCCATCCGCCAGGCCAAGGTTTACCTGGCAGAGCGGGGCCTACCGATGAGGATGTAGAAGGTGACGACTATGTTCAAGTTTGACGACCGAGGTCTTATCCCGGCCATCATCCAGGATTATGCCAACGGTGAGGTTCTTATGCTGGGTTATATGGACGCCGAGGCTCTAAGGCGTACCCTGGATAGCGGCCAGGTCTGGTTTTACAGTCGCAGCCGCCAGACCCTGTGGCACAAAGGGGAAACCTCAGGAAGCTACCTAACTGTGAAAGAAGTGACCGCCGACTGCGATAGCGATACCCTCCTCGTTAAAGTAGAGGCAGCGGGGCCAGTGTGTCACACTGGTGCTCGCTCCTGCTTCTTTCAAGAGGTTAAGGAGGGTCCTCTCCGCTAGTTCATCAGAGGCAATGGCCTAGCCCTGGCGTAGCAAAACGACAGCAAATCTTTGCAGCAGCAATAGATGTCGCCTGACATACGTCTGTGACGCCCGGATCCACGCGTCGAGGCTACTAACAGGAGGGCTTCTTGAAAAAGAGCTTAGCTCAGGTGCCACCTTTCAAAGGGTCGGCCCACGCGGCTTCCGCAGAAGACGTAGCCAAGGAGCTCTCATCCGACCTCTACAACGGCCTTTCATCCAGGGAGGCTGAAGAAAGGCTGGGCTATTTTGGCCATAACACTTTGCCGGAGGCGAAAGGCCGCACCATACTCCAGGCTCTCGCGGAGCAGTTCGCCAATTTCCTGATCCTCTTACTCCTGGCGGCGACCGTGCTGGCGGCAGCCATCGGTGAATACATAGACGCGGTTACCATAGGGGCCATTGTTTTGCTTAGCGCCGCATTGGGCGTGGCCCAGGAGTGGCGAGCGGACCGAGCCTTGAAAGCGTTGAAAAGCATGATGGCGCCCACCAGTCGCGTCCTACGCGACGGCCACCCTCGGGAGCTACCGGCCCCTTCTCTAGTACCTGGCGACATCGTTCTGCTGGAAACGGGATATTACGTGCCAGCCGACCTGCGCCTCATCACAGCCGCAAACTTACGGCTAAATGAGGCTTCGCTGACTGGAGAGTCGACCCAGGTGTCTAAGGACCCGTCAGCGATACTGGGCGCTGATACCCAGATCGCCGACCGACGTAACTGTGCTTTCGCCGGCACTGTAGTAACCTATGGGCGAGGCAGAGGAATTGTGATTGCTACCGGTGCGTCCACCGAGCTAGGACGCATCGCCTCCCTCATCAGCCAATACGAGGAAGAGGAAACGCCGCTCCAGCGCCGGATGTCCGGCCTTGGCCGAGGGCTGGGAGGAGCTGCCATCGCTATCGCTGCCCTTATTTTCGTGGTGGGGGCAGTAACTAGGCGAGACTTGCTGGATATGCTACTTACAGCCGTTAGCCTGGCTGTGGCCGCCGTTCCTGAGGGATTGCCCGCTGTGATCACCGTAGGCCTAGCCCTCGGCGTGCAGCGCATGGCCCGTCGCCACTGCCTAGTGCGTCGCCTATCTGCGGTGGAGACCCTGGGTTCAGCGACAATTATCGCCAGTGACAAGACGGGTACGCTCACCAAAGGAGAGATGACTGTAGTACGCATTTACCCGGGGCCTGGCCTCGAGCCCCTCGATGTCAGTGGCATCGGCTTTGAGCCTCAAGGCGAAATCAAGCGCGGCACCAAACCTGTCAACCCGCTTAAGATAGAGCACCTAAGTCAACTCGTCATTGCCGCAGCTCTTTGTAATGATGCCCATCTTCATATAGAGCAAGGCCAGTGGCGAGTCACAGGCGATACAACGGAGGGCGCTCTCATTGTCATGGCGTCTAAAGCAGGGATCGATCCGGACCGTCTGCAGAATGAACACCCTCGGGAACATGAGATACCGTTCAGCTCAGAGCGCAAGCGTATGACTACAGTTCACCGATGGCATAAAGGATTCCAAGCTTACACGAAGGGTGCCCTAGACGTTGTTCTGCCCCTTTGTTCTCACCGTAAGGTAGGCGAGCATATCGGACTTATATCCCAGGAGGACCGCGACTTGATTCTGGCTGCTAACGAGGATCTAGCGGCCCAAGGGCTGCGCATCCTGGCCTTGGCATACCGTCCCCTCGATGAGATCCCCACCGATGACGAGTTAGAGCATGAGATGATCTTCTTGGGTCTAGCCGCCATGCACGACCCGCCGCGACCGGAAGCTCGCGAAGCGGTTGCACTATGTCACCAGGCCGGCATCATTCCCATCATGATCACTGGCGACCATAAGACCACGGCAACAGCTATTGCGCAAGACCTAGGCATTGTTGACCATGATGCCCAAGTCTTGACAGGGGTAGACCTCCAGCTCCTGAACGACGAAGAGCTTAGGGAAGCGGTGCAAAGGGTACGTATCTACGCACGCATATCTCCAGAGCAGAAGGTCAGAATTGTGGATGCATTGCACCACAACGGCCATATCGTAGCGATGACAGGTGATGGAGTAAACGACGCTCCGTCGTTGAAGAGCGCTGACATCGGAGTCGCCATGGGCATCACTGGCACCGACGTAGCCAAAGAAGCAGCGGACATGATAATTACCGATGACAACTTCGCTTCAATTGTAGCCGCGGTGGAGGAAGGCCGCAAGATCTTCGACAACATCCGCAACTTCGTCATCTACCTCCTTAGTGCCAACCTAGGCGAAATTATCGTGATCCTAGTTGGGGTAGTGGGCGGCTTTCCTCTACCCCTGCTACCAATACAAATTTTGTGGGTAAACCTGGCCACGGATAGCCTACCCGCGCTGGCCTTAAGCATGGAGCCCGGCGAGCCCAACATCATGCAGCACCCCCCTCGCCCGCCTGAAGAGCCCGTGATCAATAAACTAGTAGCAACGGTAACGATAACTCGTGGCATCGCCGTGGCCGTGGCTGTGCTTACAGCCTTCGTACTCTGGCTAAACCTGTTCGATGTTTCCGACGATAAGGCCCGCACCGTGGCATTCGCTACCCTCATCGTGGCGGAGTTGTTCGTAGCGCATAGTTCACGGTCCCTCTCTCGTACTATCGCTGCCCTAGGACCACTGAAGAACTTGTACCTATTGGCCGGAACTATTATCTCCTTTGGGCTGTTGGTCGGAGTACTTTACGTACCTTTCTTACAAGAGGCGTTTCATACCGAGAGCCTCGGCCTTAGCGAATGGCTGGCTGTAGTAAGTTTGGGATCCTTTCCTATGATTGGTATTGAAAGTATGAAATTACTCTGGAGTCGTCTCGGCGTCGGCACGCAGAGCCTCCTCCAGAGCCGATAGCGCCACCTCTAATTGACCATCATCTGGCTCCCGAGTGGTCATAGACTGAAGGGCCAAACTAGGAGCCAACAATAGACGAACAATAGGATTCTCCCTATGAGCGGCAGCGAAACGCACAACCTCATAACCTAGGCTGGCAATTAAAGGGAGTAGGGCAATACGGCTGATAAAGCGTAGCCACAAGGGAGGCCGTCCCAAGAGGGCAAAAACAAAGACGGCCAGTATCAGAACGAAAAGGAGAAAGGCCGTCCCACAGCGGGGATGGGCGGTAGGATAGCCTCGGATATTATCCAAGTTTAAAGCTACCCCGTCTTCGTAAGCATTAATAGTCTTATGTTCAGCCCCGTGGTAGGCAAAAACCCTTCTAATATCGGGCATAAGGCCTATGGCCTTGAGGTAGAGAACAAATATGGCTATACGAATGCCACCTTCTACAAGGTTAGATATCAGGCTTGAACCGACATAGGCATCGAGCCAATGGGCGAAGAGCAGAGGGGCCAAAAAGAAGAGAACAAGGGCAAAGATGAGAGAGCCTGCCAAGGTTCCCCAGATCAGGCCCGGGGGGAGGCTTTCCCCTTCTTCCTCAACAGCCACCCTCATAGAATAAAGAAGGGTACGGGTACCCAAAGCCAGGGTCTCGGCTAGAACCAGAATCCCCCGAATCAAGGGTATCTTGCTTAAAGGGCTGGTAGCCAGGGCTCCTAAAGGCTCCCGATGAGCGAGCAGTTCCCCGGAGGGTCGACGCACCACTACGGCCGCTGACCTCTGGCCCCGGATCATCACCCCTTCGATAACCGCCTGGCCCCCGTAATGATGAACTTTATCCAAAAGTCCTCTCCACGAGCCAATACAAAAAGAGCTGGGTTACAGCCGCAGCTCTTCCGCTCCAATTAAGTTTTTGGGGACTAACTCTATGTTTGTTTGAATCGCCGTTTGAAGCGCTCTACCCGCCCCGCTGTGTCCACGATGCGTTGCTCACCGGTAAAGAAGGGATGACATCGACTACAAACCTCGACGCGCAGCACCGGCTTGGTAGAGCCAGTAACGAATGTATTGCCACAGGCACATGTAACGGTAGCCTCCGTGTAAGGAGGATGAATTTTATCTTTCATGCCAAATTTTCTCCCGGGAAGACGCTAACCCGACGCCTGTTGGCAGCGCCCGCCTCAAATCTAACCCAGCCATCGACCAGTGCGTATAGTGTATGATCCCGCCCTATTCCTACATTTCTACCCTGATGGATAGGAGTGCCCCGTTGGCGAACCAAGATAGTACCCATCCGAACGTACTCCCCACCATAGCGTTTTGTCCCCAGCCGCTTGGCGTTGCTATCCCGGCCGTTATGGGAACTGCCACCACCCTTTTTATGGGCCATCTCCTGCCTCCTGACCTAACACAATATCTTTGATTGCTAGCTTAGTATAGATTTGACGATGGCCAGTCTTTTTTCGATAATGTACCTTGGGCTTGTATTTGAATACTGTAACCTTATCGCCCTTGGCCTCCCCTAAGACAGTAGCCACCACTTTGGCACCCTCGATGACAGGTTTTCCCACCGTTACCTTGTCGCCATCGGCTACCAAAAGCACTCTCCCCATCTCCACAGTAGCATCTTCCTCCAAAGGCAAACGCTCAACCTCTACGATTTGCCCCGGAGCTACTTTATACTGTTTGCCTCCCGTTTCTAAAATAGCGTAAATCTTTATTCCTCCAAATAGCCTTCAACGCTCTATTTTAAGTTTTAGTCCTACTGATGTCAAGGCATGAAAAGTGGCCTCCTTGACAAAAGACCATTTTCAGACTAAATTGACATTAACGAACTACAATTACTTCTCCACGAACACCACAGCATTAAGTGAATCGAGAGTTTCTAGTGAGTGGTAACAACAGCCATCGGCCAGACCTAAAGATTCTACACACTTCCGATATCCATTTATGCCCAGAGCTATGGCCCAGCCCCGCTGGGATAGCCTTGGCTGCCCTCGTAAATGGTGCCCTGCGAGAAGAGGTGGATCTTTTCCTTATAGCTGGTGATCTCTTTGAGAGCAACCGAGTACCTCAACGAATAATCGACGTAGCCATTGCTGAATTCCGCCGATTGAGTATACCCGTAATAATCCTGCCCGGTAACCACGACTCTTACGATGCCCCATCTATATATCGACGTATCGACATTACGGCCCATGCCCCCAACGTGCGCGTCCTCACCGATGCCGAAGGAGAAATGCTCTCATTCCCAGAATTAGGCCTTATTCTCTGGGGAAACCCCATCGTGGATCACCACCCTGGATTCCGGCCTTTGGCCAGCATCCCTAGCCGCCAAGGAGACTATTGGCACATAGCGCTGGCCCACGGAGCGCATAGTATGCGGCTGGGCATCGATTCATCACCGATCCTAGCTGAAGAAATAGCCAACTGCGGCTGGGACTACATTGCCTTAGGACATGAACACCGGTTTAGGGACGTGTCTAACGGCCAAGTAGTAGCTTGTTATTCAGGCTCCCCTACTGACAATATAGCATTGACCGAAGACAATAGCGCCTCGGCTATTCTCATCGAACTTAAGAGCCCAGGAAACGTCGTGTTCCGAACCATTTATATGTCGGCTACCCTCGGGGTAGCTGACCAAAAAGGCCCCTGGGTAGAGCAAGATTAGCCCTAACCACTCCCAAAGCTAGCAATTAAGGCTGGCAGACGCTGGATCACCTCATCCCAAGGCAATAGCTCTGTACTCTTCTCCCAGCGTCTCTTGACCTCAACGCCATTTCGTTCTAACGTTCGAGGGCTTATCACCAGACGAATGGGTATTCCCAGAAGGTCGGCGTCATTCATCTTAACGCCGGGGGTCTCCGAACGGTCGTCGTAAAGCACCTCAAAACCCTCAACTTGAAGCTGGCGATAGATCTCCTCCGCCTTGGACACAACCTGTTGTTCATCCCCAGCCAAGGGGCAGAGATAGACTTGGAAAGGGGCGATGCTGGGAGGCCAGACTATGCCTTTGGGGTCGTGGTTGCGTTCGATGACCGCTGCCATAAGGCGACCTACCCCAATGCCGTAGCATCCCATAACGATAGGTCGCTGTCGTCCCTCTCGATCCAGGTATAAAGCGCCCAAGTTTTCACTGTAAACCGTGCCCAGCTTAAAGACATGCCCCACCTCAATGGCGCGGGTGGAAAGGAGAGGTTCACCACATTTGGGGCAGCCTTGACCGGCCTCGGCCAGGGCAATATCAGTTAGGATGTCAACGCCAAAATCTCGCGGATAGTTGGCGTTTTTCAGATGGTATCCAGGCTTATTGGCCCCCACCACAAAGTTGGCTCCCATAGTTATGGAATCATCGGCCACCACCTTGACTCCGGCCAAACCCACGGGAGAAGCCGATCCCACCACCAGCCCCGCTGTCATCACTTCGGCCTCGGTGGCGAGACGAAGGTCAAAGCACTTTAGAGTATTCCTCAGCTTAATCTCGTTCACACCCAGATCGCCTCGGATAACTACAAATACCAACTCCTCATCCGCCCAATAGAAAACAGCCTTTAGGGTACGGCTATGAGGTATTACCAAGAAATTGGCCAGCTCCTCGATGGTTCCCACCCCTGTGGTGGCGATCTCCACCAAAGGCAGTAGCTCTTCGGCAGGCAAAGGTGCTTTGGCGCTTTGGGCTTTCTCCTTATTGGCGGCATAGTGACCCTGAGGGCAATAGATGACCTCATCCTCCCCGGCCTCGGCAATGACCATAAACTCCTGGGAGTCCTTCCCTCCAATGGCACCGCTATCAGCCTCCACCGCCAGGAAAGGCAGGCCGCAGCGCTGGCAGATGCGGCGGTAGGCCTCTACCATTTTGTTATAACTTATGTCAAGACCATCTTCATCGGCATCGAAGCTGTAGAGGTCCTTCATATGGAACTCTCGCACCCGAATCAGGCCTCCCCGGGAACGGGGCTCATCGCGGAACTTGGTCTGGATTTGATACAGCATCAAAGGCAGGTCTCGATAGCTGCGAACATGCTGGCGGATAAGCTGAATTATGACCTCTTCGTGGGTGGGGCCCAAAACCAGACGGCGGCCGCGACGGTCCTTCAGAGTAAACAAACCCTCGCCGAAGGCGCGGTGGCGCCCCGACTCCTCCCACAGCTCGATGGGTTGGAGGACAGGCAACATCAGCTCCTGTCCCCCGGCGGTATCCATCTCCTCCCTGATGATGGTCTCGATCTTGCGCAGTACCCGCCACCCCAAAGGCAGGTAACTATAGACTCCCGCCGCCACCTGCTGGATCATCCCCACCTTGAGGAGAAGCTGGTGGCTGGGGATCTCCGCCTCGGCCGGGACCTGGCGCTGGGTCTTGCCGAAGAGGTTAGAGAGACGCAACGGTCTTTACCGGAGATAGGAGTGCTAGCTGTTCTTTATATTCTCTAATTCTGCGTTCAGCTAATAAGACATATTCTTTTTCGATGTCGTAACCTATGTAGTGCCTTCGGGCTTTTATTGCTGCAAGGCACGTAGAGCCATCCTTTAACAAACTACAACGCATTTTGGAATTCCATCTCAAAAAAATCTTGTAGCGTATCTTCTGTTATATCCGCCATTTCCATTAGCTCTTCTTGGTCGCCGAAATAATCTTCTAACACTAAAGAAAAGAAGTACTTTACATTGGCGAAATCTTTTTCGTCCACTGCGCTATCTCCCATAATTCTAAAAGACTTTGTTGGAGTTGTAGATATAACTGTGTGCC